>NZ_JBHUDE010000164.1:0-72454 GCF_042678205.1 Oceanobacillus luteolus | reverse complement strand
TGGGCCATGGTGATGAACCAGCTTCTTCTTCATGATGAACTGAAAGATAGGGTGTTAAAGTACCTTGAGTAAATGGGGACTTACACACTTTATTTGACAAGCCCAAATAAAATAGACGCAAGCACCCAATCATGAGTGCTTGCGTCTATTTATTATTGCATAATTAGTTCTTTCAACTCCGAATTAAAGTTTCCATCCTTAATCATTTCAATCTCATGTTTATACGGAGCCTTTTTGTTCTTCTTATCCTCACCAACATAAGGTGTTTCTAGAATCTTCGGCAATTCACTCAACTGAGGATGGTTAATGATATAATGCAAAGCATCAAAACCAATATGGCCAAATCCTATATTTTCATGTCGATCTTTCCTAGCTCCTCGAGGGTTTTTACTGTCATTAACATGAACAACCTTAATTCGGTCGACACCAATAATCTTGTCAAATTCATTTAATACACCATCAAAATCATCTACAATATTATAACCTGCATCATGTATATGACACGTGTCCATACATATAGATAACTTTTCATTGAACGTGACTCCATCAATTATGCGTGCAAGCTCTTCAAAAGTTTTACCGATTTCAGATCCTTTTCCTGCCATCGTTTCCAAGGCGATTTGGACCTGATGTTCTCTCGTTAATACTTCATTTAAGCCTTCAATAATCTTCTTTATCCCTTCATCTTCCCCTGCACCAACATGTGCACCTGGATGGAGGACAATCTGGTTAGCCCCGATTACTTGTGTGCGTTCCATTTCACTACGAAGGAAATTCACTCCAAGTTCAAAGGTAGCTGGCTTTTGTGTATTACCGATATTTATTATATATGGAGCATGTACAATGATATCTGAAATTCCATGCTCTTCCATATGTTTTTTTCCAGCTTCTATATTCAATTCTTCAATGGGCTTTCTTCTCGTATTCTGTGGTGCTCCTGTATAAATCATAAACGTATTCGCTCCGTAGGAAATAGCCTCTTCACTTGAGCCTAAGAGCATTTTGCTTCCACTCATGGAAACATGTGAACCAATTTTCAACAAATCTTACACCTCTCCTATATATAATTATTTCTTTTTATATTTTTTGTTGCCTAATCTTCGTTTTATATTTTCTTGTTCTTTTTTCATTTTCTTTTTATAACCAGGCTTCACTTTCTTAACTTTCCTCACTTGCTTCCAAGCTTCGTTTTCAAGGTTCGTGGTAGTATTTTTCCTTAATTTTCTTGTATTCCAAGGCTTGGCCTCAACAAATTCTCCATTATTAATATCTACATAGGAAATCTGCAACCCTTTTTTCTCTAGCTTTTCAATTAATGGGAGATCTTCTTCAGTATAAAGGCTAATTGCAGTTCCTTCTAATCCCGCCCTTGCAGTACGACCAACCCTGTGGATATAAAATTCTTCTTCCTTTGGTAAATCAGCGTTTATTACATGACTGACCCCTTTAATATCAATGCCCCGGGAAGCGAGATCCGTACAGACAACATATTCATAACGTAAATTTTGTATCTCTTTTAAAACACGTTTTCTCTCTCTTGGGGCTAGACCACCATGGATGATTCCTACATTCAAGCCTTCACTTAACAATTGGTCAACTAAGGAATCTGCTTCCTTTTTTCCGTTAGCAAAGATCAATGCAAGATAAGGTTGGATTGTATTGGAAATTCCCTTGATCAGCTCTCCTTTGTCACGATGTTTCAAAGCTATAAAACGATGCTCCATCGTTTCTGGAGAAAAATGCTCTTCAATCTTTACATAGGTAGGATTTTCCAAGTATTTCTTAAAGAAATGTTGCAACTTCTCAGGAATTGTTGCGGAGAAAACTAGGATTTGAATATCACTTTTAGCTCTTACCAACAACTGGTCAACCTCTTGGATAAACCCTAAATCAAGCATGAGATCTGCCTCATCTACAACAAATGAGTTAGCGGAATAAATGGACAATGCTTCAGATTTCACCATATCCAAGATTCTTCCAGGCGTCCCTACAACAATATGAGGTGGGGTTTTTAACTTGTCAATCATTTTTTGTTTATCAGTTCCACCGATTAATAATTTACTACTCCAGACTCCATCCTTTCCAGCGTAACTGATCACTTTTTTAACTTCTTCATAAAGTTGGGTAGCCAATTCTCTTGTTGGAGCTGTGATAACAAACTGTACTTCTTGCTTCGTGCTATCCAATTGTTGAAAAAGAGGTAATAAAAAAGAATGTGTTTTCCCAGATCCAGTACGAGACTGACCGATTACACTCTCTCCTGCTAAAATTGGAGGAATTACTTTTTGTTGTATCTCTGTTGGTTTTTTAAATTGTAATTGATCAATTACCTGAAGTATATCGGACCCTATACCTAAAGATTCGAAGTTTGAATTTCTCATTATTTGTACTCCTTCTTTGCCTTGCACTAATTTCTTTTATATATACTGAAATGGATCAGTGTTCGTATCGGAAACTATAATTTCCACATTATTTGACGCTAATTTCTTTTGTAGATAGTCTTTGATTTCCTCTTTCATTATCTCTTCAATGTAATGTCCAGCATCAATAACAGCCAATCCGATTTGAATAGCTGTTTGGGCTTGGTGGAAGCCAAGATCTCCTGTGATATATACATCAGCGCCAGCTCTTTTTGCTTGGTGTATATACTTTTCCCCACTTCCTCCAATAATAGCTACTTTTTTAATCTCTTTTTCAAGATTACCGGCTACCCGCACATGATTGAGACCTAGCTGTTGTTTCATCAACTTAACATAATCATCGAGGATTATTCTCTCCGATAGGTCACCGATTCTACCCAGACCGTACTCCGCGCCTTCATTAGCCAACTCTATGATATCATAAGCCGGTTCTTCATAAGGATGTGCTTTTAAGACTGCTTTCTTTACTTCATTCAACTTACTCTCCGTGACCAGCACTTCAATCTTCGCTTCATCCACTTTAGTGATTTCTCCTACTTTGCCAATATATGGGTCAGCCCCCTTAATTGGTTTAAAGGAACCTATTCCCTTTATTTCAAATGAACAGTGGGAATAATCCCCTTGTTCCCCGCCACCTACATCACCAATAACGTTTTTTATCGCTTCAATATGACTAGTAGGAACGTAAACAGCAAATTTGTACATTCTTTCTTTCCCTAAAGATATAAGTGTTTTATTGTTTTGAAGTTTCAAGCGCTTCGCAAGCATATCATTTACTCCAGATGCAACAACATCAAGGTTCGTATGTGCGGCATAAACTGTAATGTCATGGCGAATTAATTTAGATATTATTTTTCCTTCAGGAGTATCGACATTGATTCGCTTTAATGGATTAAAAAACAAAGGGTGATGTGCAATAATAAGATTTACGTCTTTTTCTATTGCTTCATCCACAACAGATTCTACTACATCCAAGGTTATCATCACTTTAGTTGCCTTTTGATTAGCTGAACCAATCTGTAAACCAACATTATCCCAAGAATAAGCTTTCTCTTTTGGAGCTAATTCCTCAATCAGCCTAAAAATAAGCGAATTCGTTGGTACATCAACCATGGTTTAATTCCTCCTCAATCCAAGATAATTCTTGTGTAAATTTCTTGATTTTTTGTTCGTCAGGTTGGGCTGCTTGCTTCATTTGTTCAATTACAAGCTTTAATTTACTAGCTTCTTCCCGCCATTTTTTTAAGAATATGGAAGATTTTTCTTCCATTAAATAAGGCCCCAACAGTAATTGCTTCTCTATCATTTCGGACTTGTATGGATGTACTCCATTGCGGTCTGCAACTAAAATCTCGTAGATATGACCATTTTCCTCCAAGATTCTTTCAGCAGTTAGATCAAATTGATGTTCATTAAGCCATACCCTGATTTGCCTTGCATCAACGTTGGGTTGAAGAATTAAACGGTTTACCGTGGAAAGTTTCTCTACACCCTTATCGAGAATGTTTGTAATGAGCCCTCCACCCATACCAGCAATGACGATCTGCTCTATATGATCATCTTCATTTATAACTTCCAATCCATTTCCAAGTCTAACTACAATTCTTTCCTCTAGGCCTTGCTTTGAAACGTTCTTTTGTGCGCTTTCAAATGGGCCGCGATTTACTTCACCTGCTATTGCTAATGCTTGTTCATCATGTAAACATACGAAACAAGGTAAGTACGCATGATCGGAACCAATATCCGCAAACTTGGCCCTTTTAGGAAGAAATTCAGCTACTGCTATTAAACGCTCGGAAAGCTTCAGATTATATTGTTCCATCGTCCACTCCTTTTGAAAAAGAAAAGCTTTCTGTTATTCAGAAAGCTTCTCCATTTCCTTTTATAGATAATTATTGTTTTTCACTCAACCAAGTTGCAAGAGCATCTAACTCTTCACCTTGAACAGCAGGAATTGCAGGCATTCCGCCTTTACCATTTTGAATAATATCTTTGATCTCATCCACTGAATAAGAAGCTCCTACAGTTGTTAATGCAGGACCAGCACCACCGGATAAGTCAGCACCGTGACATGCAGCACAGTTAGCTTGGAAAACAGAGTCTGCATCTCCACCAGCCGTTTCGCCCGCTGCGCCATCTTCTGTCTGTTCAGTATTTTCTCCTTCGCCACCATCAGCGATATTTTGTTGTTGGTTTAATCCGATAACCGAAATAATGATTACGGCCACAACCCCAATTATAGCAATAATTGCATATGGCATTACCGCGTTTTTCATTTTGTTTCCTCCTTATGTATTACCATTTTCTATCTATAAAAAGACTATATATAGTTTACTCTAAAATCAATAACTTTAAAAGAGAAATGATATGAAAACTAAAGAAAATAATAGACAAGTACAAAAATTATCCCTATTATTCCACTAATCAACATATATTTAAATTTAGCTAAATATCCTAAAATTAACCATAATAAGAAATTCATTAAGACAATTCCGGTAACGACAAATGCGCTGCCAGATAACAAGTCCCCCACTAGAATCGTTGTTAATAAGAACAGGAACAAACTGATAATTAAAGCCGAGTGAAAATAGAGACGTCTTTTGTCATTAAAGGAGAATGTACACCAGAGAGAATAACTAAGCAATAAAGCTAAAATAACCAGTTGCAAATAGATATGAAATTCAGTAAAATAGATTACAACAAACGAAAAGGGAAGAAGTAAATACAGTATAACTATTTGAAAGCGCTCTATTAACGTCAAATATTTATTGTACCCTTTGTAATCTTGCGTAATGACATCTGTCATTTCTTCACCATTCGTATACAGAGCAAGCAAGTAATTGCAATAGTGTTCAGGAAGTAACCTATGTTGTTTCCAATACTCAATTTCCTGAATAATTGTAAACCTGCGTTCTTCTTCCATCCGTATTCACCCCGTATGTTTTGGAAATCAAGCAATAATAGCCATTGCTTACACTAAAAGTGTAAACAATGACCATAATTGTTTAATCATCTAAAAAGTCTTTTAATCGTTTACTACGGCTTGGGTGACGCAGTTTTCTCAATGCTTTAGCTTCGATTTGTCGAATACGTTCTCGTGTGACACCGAAGACCTTTCCTACTTCTTCCAAGGTCCTTGTCCGACCGTCATCCAGTCCGAAGCGGAGGCGAAGAACATTTTCTTCACGGTCTGTTAAGGTATCAAGCACATCTTCCAGCTGTTCTTTCAACAGTTCATAAGCTGCATGATCAGATGGCGAAATAGCCTCCTGATCTTCAATGAAATCGCCTAAGTGGGAATCATCTTCTTCACCGATTGGCGTCTCAAGCGATACTGGTTCTTGAGCAATCTTAAGGATATCTCTGACTTTATCCGGTGAAAGTTCCATTTCTTTTCCAATTTCTTCAGGAGTTGGTTCCCTACCTAAATCCTGTAATAATGAACGTTGGACACGAATTAACTTATTGATCGTTTCCACCATATGCACTGGGATACGAATGGTTCTAGCTTGGTCAGCAATTGCACGCGTTATAGCCTGACGAATCCACCATGTAGCATAGGTACTGAATTTAAACCCTTTACGGTAATCAAATTTCTCTACTGCTTTAAGCAGACCCATGTTACCCTCTTGGATTAAATCAAGGAATAACATGCCACGTCCTACATACCGTTTGGCAATACTAACAACAAGTCGCAAGTTGGCCTCTGTTAACCTACGCTTCGCTTCTTCATCGCCTTCTTCAATACGGGATGCAAGCTCAATCTCTTCTGCAGCAGATAATAGGTTTACTCGACCAATCTCTTTTAAATACATACGAACAGGATCATTTATTTTTATACCCAAAGGCACACTTAAATCGTCCGTATCCACTTCTTCTTCTTTAGCAATTTGTTGCATGCTTGGATCATCTTCTGATTCTCCAATCACTTCAATTCCTTGTTCACCTAGGTACTCATAGAACTCATCCATTTCATCGGATTCAATCTCGAAATTCGATAAACGGTCCGCCACCTCTTCATAGGCTAATGCACCGCGTTTCTTTCCAATTTCGACTAATTTATCCTTTGCCATCTCTAATGTCATTTCAGTTTCTTTGGTTTGAGTCGGCTTCTTTTCGGTCATGAGTCCCCCTCCTTCCAACAATTTAAACTTGATTATTTCTTTGAATTTCTTTTGATTTCTAAAATTTCTTGTGCAATCTTAGCAGCGGTGAGTGGATCACTTTCTTGTTCCGCTACTCTCAATTTTTCTTTTAAGGTTTGGATAATATTTTTGTCACTCGATTCTGCTTTAACAATGTTAATATAATCGGAGAGTGCTTCTTCACTAACTTCTTCGATTTCAGAGGTCATTGATATTTCAGTGACAACCTTTTTCAAATTATCATCACTAAGATTCTCAATGAATTTACTAATATCTGGAGAATTTCTTTCTTCATAAAAAGCATATAAGTGGGTGACAATTATTTTATGCTCATCAACCTCAAAATTTGCTCCAATTTCCTCTTGAATACGTTCTGCTACCCATTCACTTTGCAACATATGATATATTAATTTTCTCTCTGCATTGTGATGGGCTGGAAGTAGTTTCCGGTTTCTAGAAAAATTTACAGTGTTATTAGTATATCTGTTCTGAAGCTTATTATCCGGGTTATTCCCGTTTTTTAATCGGAATACTTCCAATTCTTCCTTTAATGCATCTAAAGACATCGAGAATTCTTTACTTAATTCCTGTAAGTAATATTCCCTTTCCAGCGAGCTTTCAACCATCGCCAACTCTTTAAGTATTTTTTGGATATAATCTAGCCTTTCCGCTTCAAGGCTTAAATTATAATCTTTTTTAAAGTAGCGCATGTAAAATGTCATGTAAGTATCGCTGGCTCTTAAAACTTGACTCTTAAATGCTTCAGCACCATTTTGTTTAATAAAGCTATCCGGATCACTTCCGTCTTTCAAGTAAGCAATTTTAACTTCACAGCCTGCTTTTCGGAGGATGTTAGCAGCTTTATAACTTGCCTCTTGACCTGCAGCATCGCCATCATAACAAATAATGACTTGGTTTACATAGCGTTTCAACAAACTCGCCTGAGATTCAGTCAACGCAGTACCAAGCGTAGCTACAACGTTTTTTATTCCTGCCTGGTACGAAGCAATTACATCCATATACCCTTCAAACAAAACTGCTTCATTTTCTTTCCGTATGTGCCTCTTGGCAAGGTCAAAATTATATAGGAGTTTTCCCTTTTGGAATAATTCACTCTCAGGGCTATTTAAATATTTTGGACCTTGTTCTTGGATTGCTCTTCCACCGAATGCAACGGTCTTTCCAAGGTGGTTACGAATCGGGAAGATAACACGACCTTGAAATCGGTCTGAAATTGTATTGTCCTCCCTTAAGGTTACAAATCCGGCTTTAATTAATAATTGTTTGTTGAAACCCTTTTTTTCCAAGAACTTTACAATGAAATCCCTTATATTAGGGGCGAAGCCTAATTGAAAGGTATCGATAGCCTCATCATCGATTGAACGCTCACTTAAATAATTATATCCTTCTTTACCATCTTTCGTATAACGGAGCAAGTGATGGTAAAGTTTTGTGAGCCATTCATACGCTTCAAGAACACGTTGATTTTCTTCGGAATAAGAGGACTTTTTCTCGCCACCTGTATCGGGAAGTTTGATTCCAGCCCGGGTTGCAAGAAGCTCTAACGCTTCAAAAAATGAGAAGCTCTCTATTTCCATTAAAAATGTCACTACATTTCCGCCTTTTCCACATCCGAAACAGTGGAAAATTTGCTTTTCCTGTGTGACTGAAAAGGAAGGTGTCTTTTCTCCATGAAACGGGCATAACCCAAAATAATTCCTTCCCTGTTTCTTTAATTGTACGTATTCTCCGATAACGTCCACAATGTCATTGGCTTTTCTTACTTCTTCAATAATTTCTTCAGGTATTTGACTCAATCTAATCACCAAATTCTATCTATCCTGTAAGATCATTAAACTCCTTTATATTACGACATTTTTCTACAAAAAGATAATTTACTGCTTACATTTTTGACTCAGAGAATTACTTTTGTTCTTTTCTTTCCATTCATCCACATGTAATTTAATCATTACATAAATCTACATTTATTATAGAAGTTTCTTCATTTAAGAAAAAGTAGAAACATGGAAATACATATTTTTTAGTAATAACTAAATTTTTCTTGCTCTATAGTTGTTATTTCTATATTACAAAGCAACATTCCTTCTTTTTTTTGAATGTTTTACTTTTCAGAATATAACTAGCTACTAAACAATGAATATTTATATGTTTACACAAAAAATTATTATAATACATTTTTCGCAGAATTTCTATCAAATTATACTTTTTCTACTCAAAAAGAAGAAAACATTCTACAAACAAAGGAAGTAGAATGTTTTCCTCGTGAATCTGCTTTAAAATTCATTATTTATTTTCAGCTTTATTTTTAATCATTTGTAAAATAATATTAGCTGTTTCTTCAACTGCCTTATTTGAAACGTCAATAACGTCGCAACCTATCTTATCTACAACTTTATCAAAAAACTCAAGCTCTTGATTTATTCGTTTAATTGTAGCATAAGTAGCTTGGTTGCCAAGACCTAGAGCTTTAAGCCTTTCTTTACGGATTTCATTCAATTTTTCAGGACTTATCCGAAGGCCGATACATTTATCCTTTGCGACTTCAAACAGTTCCTCTGGCGGATCCACTTCTGGAACAATTGGAACGTTAGCTACTTTAATCCGCTTATTAGCCAGGTATTGAGATAATGGTGTCTTCGAAGTTCTCGATACCCCGACCAAAACAATATCCGCCCGTGCAATTCCTCTAGGATCTCTTCCATCATCATATTTGACGGCAAACTCAATTGCTTCAACACGCTTAAAATAATCTTCATCTAGTTTATGTACGAGACCAGGCTGCAAATGCGGTTCGGTTCCAAAAAACCTCTCCATCGCCTCAATGGTTGGCCCCATAATATCCAGTGCCTCTACCCCAAGTTCTTTTGCTTGGCCATTCAGATAGTTTCTTAATTCAGGGTCAACCAATGTGAAACCGATCATCGCCTTCTTCTCCTTAGCGATCTGAAGATATTCGGAAATCGTCCCTTTATCTTCCACATATGGTACACGGCTAATTTTGAAACTTCCATTATTAAATTGACTCAATCCAGCTTTGATGACGAGTTCTGCTGTCTCCCCAACTGAGTCAGATAGAATATAAACGGTAGGTTGCTTACTCATCTTCTCCCCCCTAATATCAGTCAAAACGGTTTTCTTCCGTTAATTCAACAAGTGCCTTTGTCATGGAGGTTTTTGTTATTCGCCCCACAATCTCCAAGCCTTTTTCGGTATCTTTAACGACAGGCAAACCATCAATTTGTTTATTGATCAATTTAAGCGCTGCTTCAAGCAGTGAATCATTTTTTCTGCATACTGTTATATTTGGCATCCGAGTCATAATGATATGAACTGGTATTTCATTTAAACGTTGCTGACCAAGACTTGCTCTCAATAAATCCTTCCTTGAAAGGACACCAGTTAAACAAGAATGTTCGTTTACCACAAATAAAGTTCCAACATCTTCCAAGAACATCGTGGTAATCGCATCGTATATCGACGCATCTTCATTTACAGCTACTGGTACTTGTTGATAGTCTTGAACCTTTAGCTTTTTGATATTCTCTGTGAGTAATTCTGAACCAGTTTTCCCCGTGTAAAAATATCCAACACGGGGTCTTGCTTCAAGAAAACCGGCCATGGTAAGGATAGCAAGATCTGGCCGCAGAGTTGCTCTAGTCAATCCTAGCTTTTCAGCAATTTTTTCTCCAGTAATCGGACCATTCAGTTTTACAATTTCGATAATCTTGTCTTGTCGCTCACTTAATTCCATTTATTCACCACCTCTTAAAAGAGACATACTAATTAATGTATATTATACATTATTAAGCGGCGAAAAGGAATTATGCCATACTATTTCGCGGAAACAAATGTAATCCTTGAAATAATTTTGTACATTAAAAGGACATTAGAAACTCTGTTTCCATTCAATCATCGTCAAATCAGCAAACTCACGAATTAATACCGATATAACAGAAACAAGTGCCAATCGATTATTTCTTATTTCTATATTATCTGCCATGACCATATTATTGTCAAAGAATTGATGTATTGGATCAGCAAGTAATTCTAGCTGTTCAAAAGCTTTCAATCCTTCTTGTTTGTCATTATGGAATTCAAATGGTTGCTTTGATTTCAAGTATTGTTCATATAACTGCTTTTCCGAATCTGTTTCAAACAGGTCTGGATTTACTACATTTGATTCAGCCTTGTCTGCTAAATTCAAAATCCTAACAAGTGCTTCTTCTGTGGCTTTGAAGGATGCGTCCTGTCGCTTATTGGATAAGATTTTTGCTTTTTCTATGGAATAGTTGAAATTACCAATCTCTTCATTTAGAACCGCTTGAACCACATCCTGTTCGATACCTAATTCTTTTAGTAGGAAACCGGCACGTAGTTTGAAGAAATCATATATTTTATCTTGGTAATCCTGGTCTTTATCTAAATCTAGTTCATCATACAGATCAAAAGCTAATTTAAGCAATTCTTCCAATGTAATCTTCCATTTTCTATCTTCCAATATCCTTAACACACCTGCTGCCTGTCTTCGGAGTGCATAAGGGTCTTGGGAACCGGATGGAGTCAATCCAACTGAAATGATACCAACTATTGTATCGATTTTTTCTGCTACACTTAATACTGCTCCAATTTCTGTTGCAGGTAATTCACCATTTGCATGAGTTGGCATATACTGTTCTCTTAATGCAATTGCCACTTCATTTTCTTCTTTAAAATTAAGTGCATAAATCTCACCAATTATCCCTTGTAGCTCGGTAAACTCGTTTACCATGTTCGTCATTAAATCGAATTTCCCGATTTCTGCAGCTCGTATTGCATGTTTAGTCGCTTCATTAGGAAGTTCAAGTTTCTCAGCAATTTGTTGTGTTAAATTTCGTACTCGCTGAACTTTTTCTGCTACCGTTCCTAATTTTTCTTGGAACACAACGCGTTCTAATTTGTTTAAGTAGAAATCAATAGAATTCTTCTGATCTTCTTCGTAAAAGAATTCAGCATCTGCAAGTCTTGCCCTTAACACTTTTTCGTTACCCTTGACTACCGTTTGAAGTGCTGTTCCATTGCCATTTCTAACACCGATGAAATAAGGCAACAAGTTCCCGTCTGAAGATTTTACTGGGAAATATCGTTGATGTTCTTTCATCGAGATGATTAATACATCGCTTGGGAGTTTTAAGAAACCTTCTTCAAAAGTACCTTGGAATACAGTTGGATATTCGACCAAGTTTGTAACTTCCGCTAACAAGTCGTTATCCACAATAATCTTATAGTTGTTTTCTTCTTCTAATGCTTTTATACCGTTTAAAATCTCTGTTTTTCTCTTTCCAGCATCAGCGATTACATAATTTTCCTCAAGTATTCTTTCGTATTCTTCTGCATCATTTATAGTCGTTGGTTTGCCTAAAAAACGGTGACCGTAAGTTACATTGCTTGTTCTTACTCCTGCGATTTCAAATGGTATAACTTCCTCTCCATACAGAGCCACTAGCCATCGGATCGGACGGGCGAATCGTAAAGATTGTTCTCCCCAACGCATATTACTGCTGAATGTAAGTGAAGTAATTATTTCCTTAAAGCCAGGTAGTATTTCCTTCGTTGGTTTACCCTCTATCCGCTTCGTTACAAATACATAGGATTTACCTTTGACTTCTTTTTCCACTAAATCTTCAACAGTTTTCCCTTGCCCCTTCGCAAAACCAATAGCTGCTTTTGTCCACTGTCCTTGCTCATCTTTAGCAATTGAGACAGCTGGACCCCTTGCTTCTTCCTCTATCGTAGATTGCACTTCAGCAATATCTCGTATCACGATGGAAATCCGTCTTGGAGTTGAATACGAAGTTATAGAATTATAAGATATTCTCGCTTCATTTAACCATGCGATAGTTTTATCTTTTAATTGCATTTCTGCATCATCGACAAATCGTGCTGGAAGTTCTTCAACACCGATCTCAAATAAAACATTATTAGCCATTTACCTCTTCTCCTTTTTTAAGCATTGGAAATCCTAATCTTTCCCTCTCTGTTACATAAGCTTTTGCAATGCTTCTAGCAAGATTTCTTACTCTTGTTATATATCCAGTCCGTTCGGTAACAGAGATTACTCCCCGAGCATCCAATAAGTTAAATGTGTGAGAACACTTTAAAACATAGTCATAGGCTGGGAATACAAGCCCTTTTTCCATGATACGCTTTGCCTCATTTTCATACTTCGAAAATAAATCAAATAACATGTCTGTATCTGATTCTTCAAAGGTATATGTAGAGTGTTCAAATTCAGGCTGGTAGAAAATATCACGGACAGTCACACCATCCGTCCATTCCAGGTCAAATACATTTTCCTTATCTTGTATATAAGACGCCAACCTTTCCACACCATAAGTCAACTCTACAGAAACAGGATTCGCTTCCAATCCTCCTATTTGTTGAAAATAAGTAAATTGGGTTACTTCCATACCATCCAGCCAGACTTCCCATCCCAATCCGGCTGCACCAAGCGTCGGATTTTCCCAGTTATCTTCAACAAAACGTATATCGTGTTTCAACGGGTCAATCCCTAGTTTTACTAACGATTCTAAATACAATTCTTGTATATTATCAGGAGATGGTTTCATAATTACCTGAAATTGATGATGTTGATACAAACGGTTCGGATTGTTACCGTATCTGCCATCAGCAGGTCGCCTTGATGGCTCCACATAAGCTACATTCCATGGTTCTGGCCCTAAACTACGAAGCAAGGTCATTGGTGACATGGTGCCGGCACCCTTTTCCGTATCATAAGCCTGAACAAGAATACAATTTTGTTCAGACCAATGTTTTTGCAAGGTTAAGATCATTTCTTGAATATTCATTACATTACCTCCAATATTATACGTAATAATTTAAAAGGGACGAGGAACATCTCCGTTGGTGAAACACTCCTACAAAAGCTAATTTAGCACTTATGCATTTTGCTTGAGAATATGATTACGTGTTTCTAAACGATAAAAAGCCGTCCCTATGCTTGCACAGCGCAAACATAGGGACGGCTTTCATACCGCGGTTCCACCCTATTTACCCGATTTTAGTAATCGAGTCACTTTATTGATTAGCTCAGGAGTGCCTTTCCTTACCATCAGTTTATCCAGCTTACACTATCCTGGACTCGCTATGGAAACTAATTTGATAAGTACTCTTTCCCTCATTGCTGATTATATTTATTGTGAATATGTAAAAGATGATAGACCAAAATGGTCGATATGTCAATTATATCCCTTTCAATTTATCCAATTGCTGGATAAACTTCTTGCTTTTTAAGAAGTAGCCACCATGACGGTCATAATACGCATCAATAATTTGTCTTAATAACTGTTTATTTTCTTGCTTAACGGAGATCTCACCGACCTGTTCAATACCAACGGACTGAAATAATTGCAAAAGTTTAACTTGAGTTTCTGTTAGATGAACTGCATTTTCATCTAAACGCCTGCAATTCCGGCAAAGAAAACCGCCTTCTCCTATCGAAAATACATAAGGCAATTCTGTACGCCCGCAATTGACACAATGTGATAAGGTCGGAGCAAATCCACCTTTTCTGAAGACTTTTAATTCATACATCATAACTGGTACTGCATATTCCTCTTTGTCGGCTATCCGAAGCATCGTTTGGTATAGTTGTTCATAAAGATATGGATCGGCAGATTTATCATCTATCAGTTTTTCCGTCAGTTCTGTCAAATATGCTGTAAAAGCAGTTTTTTCAATATCTTCCCTGATCGGACGAAATGAATCGATGATTTCCCCTTGCTGAATGGTACTTAAAGCTGAATTGACATACACAAAGAATTGCCCATGAATGAATGGCTGCGTTACAGCAGCCATTCTACTGCGTGGCTTTTTAGCACCTCTTGCCATCGCCGCAAATTTTCCTATTCTTTTACTAAAAATCGTGACAATCTTGTTTGTTTCTCCATAATCGACTGTTTTGATAATAATCCCTTCAATTTTCTCAAGCAAAGCTCGTCAGCTCTTTTCATATTTAATGCATTAAAACAATTTTTGAACAGTCTCGACATCGCTCATATTAGATAAATCAAATTCATTCCCTTGATCGTGATTTTCGCTTTTGACATTTTCTAGTTCCTTTAATAATAAATAGGTTTCAATGTTTCCTGTCTGACTAAATACTTTCCAAGTAATATCGAGCACAAGAAACCCCGCCTTTCTATTGTGGTTTGAAAATGTTTCTATTTCTAGATTGACCAGGAAGTTTAAAAAAATAAGTATTAAAATTTACCATGATTAATATTCATCTTTACGAAAGCCTAGTTCGTAAAGTTGACTTTGTTTGTTTCTCCAGTCTTTCTTCACCTTAACCCAAAGCTCCAGATAGACTTTTGAACCAAGAAGCACTTCAATATCTTTTCTAGCTTCTTGCCCAATCTTTTTCAACATACTTCCTTGCTTTCCAATAATGATTCCTTTTTGACTATTTCTCTCCGTAACAATAGTTGCCTGTATAAAGACCGTTTCGTCACTTCGTTTTTCCATATTTTCTAATGCGACAGCAATCGAATGAGGTACCTCTTCTCTCGTCAAGTGCAGTGCTTTTTCCCGAATCAGTTCAGTTATGATGAAACGTTCGGGATGATCAGTAACTTGATCGGCAGGATAATATTGTGGGCCTTCTGGAAGATATTTCTTTAATTCTCCTAGGAGACGATCAATATTATTACCTTGTAATGCGGAGATTGGAATAATCTCTTGGAAATCACTTTTTACCCTGTACTCATCAATAATACCCAGTAATTCTTCAGGCGAAACTAAATCAATTTTGTTTATGATTAAGAAAACAGGGCTTTTCACTGTTTTGAGACGATCAATAATAAATTGATCTCCTCTGCCATAGCCTTCATCTGCATTTATCATAAACAAGACAGCATCAACTTCATTTAATGTGTTTTCCGCAATTTTCATCATAAAATCACCGAGTCGATGTTTGGGTTTATGGATACCAGGAGTATCTATAAATATCATTTGATAGTCTTCTGCGGTTAGTACACCTTGTATTTTATTTCTAGTTGTTTGTGGTTTATCACTCATTATGGCGATTTTTTGACCGATGACATGATTAAGAAAAGTTGATTTCCCGACATTCGGTCTACCAATGATAGCGATAAAACCTGATTTATAATTGGAATCCATTTGAAGATCCTCCATGATGATTGTTTTTTTAATATTTAAATGTTGTTGTGGGTAGATTAGTTCCATCAATTTCCCACTTACAGCTGCTACGACCAGCAACTATTAGCAAAGAAAAACTGTGCGTCGCTAATCAGTCGCTTACACTTTTTTATATCATACTATAAAATAGCTTGCATTTCATATTTTCGACAAAAGTTGTAAAAACTTCTAATAATTTGCTGCAGGATGAAGGATGGGTTGCAGACAGGACATATCCTAGTCCTGCCTGATGGAGTTACAAGAGGATATTTATCTTTGGCAGAAAAATAAGTAATCCAACGACGACAGCGACAATCGCACTTACCAGTACTGCTCCTGCGGCAGCATCCTTAATGAAACGGGCACTTGGGTGATATTCAGGCTTCAGGTAATCAATCGTCTTTTCTATCGCCGTATTGATTAATTCGCTTATTAATACCATTCCAACAGCAAAGCTGATCAGCACCCATTCCATTATGGTTAGACTCAACATAAAGCCGACAATAATGACGAGCAAGGCTGCAAAAGAATGAAATCGAAAATTCCACTCCGATTTCCACACACCTATAAGTCCGGCAAACGCATGAAGAAAGCCTATATGACCCTTCTTCCCTTTTTTATCTTTCAATTCCAAACTCACTCAATATCTCATTTTGTCTAGCAAACATTTCCTTTTCCTCTTCTTCGGTTAAGTGATCATACCCTAAAAGATGGAGAAATCCGTGAATCGTTAAAAATGATATTTCTCTTTCTAGCGTATGACCGTACTCTTCCGCCTGTTCCTTTGCTCGATCAATTGATATAACGATATCACCAAGAATAGTAGGAATATCTTCTTCTCCGTAGATATGCAGTTCCCCATCGACTTTTTCCTGCATTGCAAACGATATGACATCAGTCGGTTCATCTTTTTGTCGGTAATTTCTATTCAATTCCTGTATTTCTTTATCATCAACAAAATTGACAGACATCTCCGCTTCTTGCGATACCCCTTCTTTCTTCCGTGCAAACTCCAGAAGTCTTTGCAAGAGATCGAAATATTCAGTGGGTAGTGAATTAGTTTCATCATGAAAATCAATATACATTTAATTTGCCTCCTTATCCTTTGTAGGATACTGAATTCGTGAATGGAAAAATCCTTTTAATGACTCACAAATGGTAGTTTGAATTACTTTTAGTTCTGTTAATGTTAATGGACTTTCGTCTAATTGTCCATCAGAAATTCGGTCATTCATAATAGAAGCCACTATTTCCTCAATTTTATCTTCAGTAGGTTCATTTAGTGACCGGACCGCAGCTTCTACCGAATCACATATGCTGATGATTGCAGCCTCTTTAGTAGCGGGCTTTGGACCTGGATAACGGTAATCCGTCTCTAATACTTCGGAATTTTGTTGTCTTTCCTTATGATAGAAAAACTTTAAAAGTGAGGTGCCGTGATGGGTCTTAGCAATTTCAATAATTTCTTTAGGAAACTTATTCTGCTTTAACATCTCAGCTCCATCATATGGATGGCTTATAATAATTTTAGCACTCTCTCTTGGATCCATTTGATCATGAGGATTACGATTTGTTAATTGATTTTCGATAAAGAATTGTGGCCTCACGGTTTTACCAATATCATGATAATACGCACCAACTCTTGCCAATAAGCCGTTAGCTCCAATTGCTTCACAGGCCGTCTCACTAATATTGGCTACCATAACCGAATGATGGTAGGTACCCGGCGCCTCTACTAAAAGTTTTTTTAATAGCGGCTGATTAGGGCTCGAAAGTTGCAACAGTTTAACATCAGATAATATTCCTAGACTAGTTTCAAAGAAAGGCAACAATCCAATCGTCAAAACCGCAGACAAGAACGCTGAAACCATCCCATAGGATGAATAGATGAAGAAGTCCATCACGGTATATTTTTCAAAGGACAAGAATAAAAATAATAGTACCGTGATGATGTTAACGAGAATAATCGCTATTCCCGACTTTAAAATCGCCAACCGATCCTTAACCCGAGGGAAGAAAAGTATTCCAGCCAGCTGCGAAAAGAAGAAATAAATTCCTGCTTCTATATTTAACGCCCCAGGAATAAATCCATTGAATATGACTGTCCCAAGGATTGCATATACGCCTGCCATAATAATCGCTAATCTTTCACTTATAAATAGCTTGATGAGAAGTGTACCCATGGCAATTGGCATCAAATAAAACAAATGATTATTCTCTGTAGAATATAAACTCACGACTTTCATTAAAGATATAACTATTACACTAATAATTAGGATGGCAGCTAAAATACGTTTATCGAATGAATTTGATTTGACCAATTTATTAATCTCAATTACGGAAATCCCGCCAAGGATGAATAATAACAAAATTAACCCTAATACCGGGTAGAAATTACGTTCACCATCCAATAGTCCCACTAGTCTCAGTTGTTCGTAAATTTCATTCGTAATTACTTGACCTTCACTGACAATGATTTCCCCAGCTTTTATCATCTCAGGATCTACATTGCTTGCGGCAATCTTCCTCGCTTCATTTGTCGCTTCTAAATCAAAGAATGAATTTTCCGTCACTATAAAGGTCGATAAATTGATTAATGCGTCTTTAACGATAGGTTCTAGATTTGAATATTTTATTTCATCTTGAACTAACCCACGAGCTGTTTGCAGGTTCTCTATCCTGACACCGTTTTCCATAACCTCTAACGTCGATTCAATGAAGAGTTTTTTTGCTTCTTTGAGTTCATTACTAGGCTGAGAAAGCAATGTGCGAAATACTTCAGCATCCACTCCAAGGACTATGTCCTCTGAAAGAACTTGACGTAATCGTTCAATTTTCTCATCAAGGGATAGCCCTTCTTCGTTTACAGCTTCCTCTTTCTCTCCGTCTTCTTGATCCTCAGCTTCATTTTTATTATCTTCATTCAATGTTAAAATAGCATCAAATATTTCTTCACTATATCCGATTCTTTCGTTGATAACCTGTTCTGAAATGGAATAGCGATCACCAACCTGTTGTACCGCTTCCCTCGTTTTCCTTTCCGTTTCATCCTCATTTTCAATGGTAACAGGTGAGCGAATCGTTGTGTTGGCTGTAGCAAAACGTTGAAGATCATAAGTCTCTGTATATACATTATTCAATGATAGGAAAAAGAAAAATAGGCTTTGTATGAGCACTATTATAACAATCAAAAATATACTCGTCCGATTTTTCAACCAGTTCTTCATCTGATCAATGAACTTGTTTTTCACTTTCTCACCCCTTTGTCCATAGCAAAAAGAACCTGTCTTCCAGGCCTACAGCACAAATAAGACCTACAAAGCAGGTCTTACTGATTTGTGTTTTCTTTGTCATAAGCACGGATTATTTTCTGTACAAGTGGATGACGTACAACATCAGAGTCATCTAAATAAATAAAGGAAATGCCTTCAATGCCTCTAAGCAGCTGTTCTGCCACCCGGAGACCAGATGCTACTCCTTTCGGGAGATCAATTTGGGTAACATCCCCAGTTATCACCATTTTAGATCCAAATCCCAAACGTGTTAAAAACATCTTCATTTGTGCAGGTGTGGTGTTCTGAGCTTCATCTAAGATGACAAAAGCATCATCTAAGGTTCTTCCTCGCATATAGGCAAGAGGAGCAATTTCAATTGTTTCCCGTTCAATTAACCGAGTAGTGTGTTCTGCACCTAAAACATCGTGTAAAGCATCATATAACGGCCTTAAGTAGGGATCAACCTTTTCTTTCAAATCTCCTGGCAGGAAACCTAAGCTTTCTCCTGCTTCAACAGCTGGCCTTGTTAGAATGATCCTTTTTACAAGCCCCTTTTTTAATGCGTCTACAGCCATTACAACTGCCAGATAAGTCTTTCCCGTACCAGCTGGGCCAAAACCGAACACCAAGTCGTTTGAACGAATTCGCTCAATATAATTTTTTTGTCCTAGTGTTTTTACTCGAATGGATTTACCTTTTACATTTTTTGTGATTTCGTCTTCAAACATTGCTTCAAACTGATTAATATTCCCTTTTCTTGCCATCTCAACGGCATAGCCTATATCTCTTTCGGAAAAACTGATTCCTTTTTGAATTAAAGAAAGCAATGAAAAAAGGACTTCCTGTAATACTTGTACGGCTTCCTCACTTCCAGAAGCTTGGACTTTTTCACCACGAGAAACGATGCGTATGTCCAATAAAGACTCTAATTGCTTTAAATACTTGTCATTATTTCCAAATAGCGCAAGAGCCTCAGTTGGATCTTGTAATTGTAAGTCGATATCAGTTAAGTTTCCTGTCATACTTAATCTCCTTGGTTTATCGGTTGTTCAATCGCTATATTTTCTTCCACTGTAATATACAAGCTTAGTTTAACTTTACCATGCCGGTTAGTTTCATGCAAAACTTTTTCTGATATAATTCTTGCATCATTTCCCAACTTTCTATATAAATCTTCCTTCGCCTGTTGTATACCGGCCTCAATTGCTTGTTCTCGTGTCCTCTCTGTAATCTTAGATGTACTTTCCATTCTTTTTTCCTTAACAATGTATAGTGGAAATTCCCAACCAAATATCTCTAATTTTTTTTCATCAATCTCCTTTATTTCATCATCAAATTCTTTTTTGTTCCATGGCCAGATTGGGAATGTATACGATCCAATCCCAAAGCGATAATTCTCATCTATATTTCCAGTCAATTCTATATGCTCGGATTGTAAAGGTATAAGAACTTCTGCGCGATACCATGTAGTAGCGATAACTTCCCCCTCTGAAGCAAGGTATTCATAATATACCTCTTCATTTTCCTCTTCTTTCGTTTTTTCCATATTCAGCTTTTCAATCGCTCCTGATACAAGTATTTTTCCTTTCTCCACAAAATCATTAACCCTAACTTGAGGCAAGCCTTTCTTTACATACATACTCTTGATTACTCCACTTTTGTTCGCAACCAAATGCCTAGGACTTTTCTTTTCCTCATCCTTTACAATCAATTTCTCTACACCTTCTAAATAAAAGCTTGTCCCTCTTTTTTCAATACCAACCCAAAGCAATTCGGGGACGTCCTCCAACAATAATTGTTGGATTTGATTGGGGGAATCGACAGTGAATGTAAAAGCACCGGGATGGACGCCGTAACTGGATAATCTTTCATAAATTTTATTTTCCAATTCTTCTGGAACGCCGGTTACTGTAACTTGCCAAATCATATTGGAAAGCATAAAAAATAAAAGCACACTAAGAAGCAAGCCAAATAGAAGTGGTTTTTTCCTCTTAGCTTTTTTATTGAGAAATGGAATTCCATACTTTTTCTTAAAATATATTTTATAATTACTTCCATGTCTTAACTTTTTTATCTTCTGAACGTCTTTTAATTGGACCATCGCCGTACATTGATTAGTGCTCTGCTTTTGGATTTCCCATAGCATAATACCGTTCGCTGCACATGTTTGTAAAAAACGTTCGGGATATTCTCCATTTACTTGAATTTGCAGATAGCCTGAAATATAGGACCCTTTTACAGTCTTCATATATCCTCCTTTGCAATCAGCTTGGTAAATATTTTACTTCTTCAATTTCTCCTTCTAATAAAATTTCTTCTGGTAACATTTGTTTTAATACAAACGAAGATCCCAAAATTTGTACATATCCATTTGTAGTTTTTACTTTGAGTTCGGTTTCTGAGTATGTTTCCAGCCCTTTATGATTTTCAATATACAAGTGAAAATTTCCAATCATGGTTAGCCTTGGTAATTCAAGTAAAACATCAGAAGGAAGTGATAGGTAATCAACCATTAAGTTACGCAATCGTAGATGCCATTTTTTCACTGATACATCCCCCTCCTCTTTATATGTATGAAATGAAAATTTAATTAAGACCATTAGAAAAGACAAAAAACCATCAGTAGACAATAGATTAAACATTGTACTGATGGTTTTTATAATAATATATCATTTTACTTTTTGTAACGTTCTAAAGTCGGACTTTCAAACGGCTTTAATGAGCGTGGTTTCCCTAATACTTCCGCCATAATGATGCCATTGATCAAACCTTTATTTTTTAAACTTTTCCGGATATCTTTACGCAATATTTCTTGCTCTTCGGAAAAGTATTTCGCTGGTTGTAATGAACCTGACTCTGTTAAATCTTGACCTATTTGATTACTAGTAACGGCTTTTTCGTCAGGCGAAGTTGACCTGCCAAATCTCTCTTGCAGACGCTCCATTTGAGCCTTTTGTTCCGCCTCAATGGAATCTGCAACAGTGACCTGAGGTTTAGCAGGCTGTTCTGCTTGCCTCCTTGGACTCTCTATTGGACGTTTAGTTTCAGTCCGAGTTCGGCTTGGTGCAGGTACCGGTTGCCGTTGCGGAGTATTAGTTTTAACTGGACGCTGCTTCTTTTTTTGTTCTTCCTTGTTACTGCCCAGGAAACCGATAATTCCTGAAATTATAATGAAAATCAGGAAAATGTTATCTAAGATTAGATCCAAAAAACCCATTACTTCCCTCCTTTACAGGAAACAAAGAAGTGCTTATTGATTGTTGTCATCATTGTCTTCTGTCAACTTACCGATCGTATCTCTCATTTCTGTATCTGCACTAATGTTACGATAGTTCATATAATCCATAACACCCATGTTTCCTGAACGGAGTGCTTCTGCCAATGCGCGAGGTACATCTGCTTCTGCTTCCACAACTTTCGCACGCATTTCTTGGGTTCGTGCAACCATTTCCTGTTCTAATGCGACTGCCATTGCACGGCGTTCTTCCGCTTTCGCCTGGGCTATATTCTTATCTGCTTCCGCTTGATCAATTTGTAATGTAGCACCAATGTTCTTACCAATATCTACATCTGCAATATCAATGGACAGAATTTCAAATGCTGTTCCTGAATCTAGTCCTTTAGCCAGTACAGTTTGTGAAATGGAATCTGGATTTTCAAGTACTTGTTCATGCGTATTAGAACTACCAATTGTACTGATAACACCTTCACCAACACGGGCGATTACTGTTTCTTCACCCGCTCCCCCAACAAGTCGGTCAATATTTGCACGAACCGTAATTCTCGCTAAAGCTTTTACCTCAATACCATTCATTGCAATACCAGCAATAAACGGCGTTTCAATTACTTTGGGGTTAACACTCATTTGTACAGCTTCTAATACATCACGTCCAGCAAGATCAATTGCTGCGCCTCTTTCAAATGGAAGTTCAATATTGGCACGGTGAGCAGCAATCAATGCATTTACTACCCTATCTACGTTACCACCAGCAAGGTAATGGCTTTCAAGCTGATTAATTGCTACATTAAGTCCTGCTTTGTGTGCTTTTATTAACGGGTTTATTACTCTGCTCGGTACAACTCGACGTAATCGCATTCCGATCAAAGTAAAAATACTAACCTTTACCCCAGCTGCAAGTGCACTAATCCAAAGTGCTACTGGAATAAATGTAAATAGAATTGCTACTGCTATTACAATAACAGCAATAATAATAATTGGTAGAATTTCAAAACCACCCATAATTCTTTCCTCCTAATTGTGTATTTATTTTATTATTTCTCTTACAACTACTCGCATTCCTTCAACTTTGGTGACTTTTATCGTCTTTCCTTCTTCAATAAAACTGCCTTCCGAAACGACATCTATTTTTTCATCTGCAAACATTCCAGTTCCTGAAGGACGTAATGGAGTTAAAGAAACACCTTCCATACCAATCAATTCCAGACGGTTCACGGATGAAACATAGCCTAATTCTGTGGATGTTTGGTCTTTTAGAATAATATGACGGAAGATACCTTTATCCATACCGATTCTCCGGTATAAATAGATGGCGGCCACGATAGCGACAATAAAAGCAATACTGATACTCAAGGCCATATGTCCCATATCATAACCTGACATCATTAAGGATCCGAGGATAGCACCAATTCCCAGCAAACCAACAATGCCACCTGGTAAAAAGAACTCCGCAATAACTAGTATGATTCCAAGTATCAGAAGAATTATCGCTTCCATTCCAGCCAAACCGGCAACGATATGGCCATAGAAAAATAGGAATAATGCAATGAGTCCCATAGTACCCGGCACACCAAAACCCGGCGAATATAGTTCAAGCACAAGACCAAGACTGGCGACGGATAATAAAATCGGTATAACCAGCGGGTGGGTTAAAAAACGCGCAATCTCCTCTGCAATAGTCGTTTCAGTTTCAACAATGGTTGCATTTGTTAAATCAAGCTCCGCTAAAAGTTCTACACGATGATTGACAATTCCTTCAGCATAGCCAACTTCGACAGCTTCACTTGGACCAAGGGTTAGAAATTTCCCTTCTGCTGCACCGTATTCCGGTAAGTCAATAGAAGGATCGGCCATTGCTGCGGCATATAACGGATCTCTTCCCTTTGATTCAGCCGCACTCCGCATTGCCGCTATCCAAGCTGATTGCGCCTTTTCATCTGCAGCATTACCATCCCCGGTAATGACACCACTCGCTCCCATCGTTGCTTGAGGCTTAAAATAGATATTATCAGTATTGAGTGCTATATATGAGCCAGCAGATAATGCTTCATGAATAACAAATGAAGTTGTAGGAATTTCCAGGTTTTGTAACAACTCGGCAATTTGACCTGCAGAATCAACTCTTCCACCAGGAGTATCAATTTCAAAAATAATATGATCGGCATTTGCCTCAATTGCTTCATTCGTGGTTCTAGTTAAAAAAGCTTCGAGTCCTCGTTCGACTTCACGCTCTATCGGAATAACATAGACGATTTTCCCCGTCCCATCACCATGTACTTTTTCTCCGAACAAAGGGAAGGAAACAAGTCCTACAATGAAAATAATGAGTATGTAGTGTAATATCTTTTTGGCAGGCAACTTTAACACCCCCTTTATATTTACCTATTTATACGAAATTCAACAACCAGATGTTTCATTTTTTAAAAACTTTTTAAAAGGAATACCTGTCACTAAGATACTATCACATATTATCTACATATGAAAAGAATGGTACAGGACTAAAAAATGGTTCCATTCATTTTTTGATGAATGGAACCATTTTCAAGGTGTTAAAGAAGAGTTTTAAATTAAACTATCATTCATTTTAATTTTTGTTCAACAATTTTCTTTACTTGAGAGCCGTCAGCTTTCCCTTTCGTTAAAGGAATCACTTTACCCATTACTTTTCCAAAATCTTTCATGGAAGTGGCATTGGCTTCTTGTATCGTCTGCTCAACAATTTCATGCAATTCCTCTAAAGAAAGTTGCTCCGGCATATACTGCTCTAAAACGTTTATTTCAAATCTAACTTTTTCAGAAAGGTCTTCCCGACCTGCGGAAGTAAATTCTTGGAGGGACTCTTTCCTTTGTTTGAGCTCTCTTGATAAAATTGTCAATTCTTCATCTTCTGTTAGATGTTCTTTACCCAGCTTAATTGATTCATTTTGAATCGAAGCTTTAACCATGCGAATAACACTAAGGGTATCCTTGTCTTTATTTTTCATCGCCTGAACCATATCTTGATTCAGCTTTTCAAGTAAAGTCATCAAAGCTACACCCTCTTCTTAGTATTTACGCTTTCTAGCAGCCTCCGATTTCTTCTTACGTCTTACGCTAGGTTTTTCATAATGTTCACGCTTGCGATATTCCTGTAATGTACCGCTTTTTGATACACTACGCTTGAAGCGACGAAGAGCATCCTCAAGAGACTCGTTTTTACGAACGCGAGTTGTATTTGACATGCTTGTTTCCCTCCCTCCGAAGCAAAAAACAAAAGTTATCAGCGAATGAATACTAAGTCACACGCTCCCTAAATTATAATATAATCAAACTTTCAGGTCAACAGAAAGTTTGTTATTAGGTTTAATAGTTTTCTGTGCCTTTTAATCCTTTGATAATAGACACTCCCGCACTTGCACCGATTCTTGATGCACCAGCATCAATCATTTGTTGCATAGTCTCCAAGTCTCTAATGCCACCAGAGGCTTTTACACCTATTTCTTCACCTACTGTATCACGCATTAACTTAACATCTGCAACTGTTGCACCTCCACCAGAAAAGCCTGTGGATGTTTTTACAAAATCCGCACCAGCAGCCTTAGCCAGCTTGCAGGCATTAACTTTTTCCTCTTCTGTTAAAAGCGAAGTTTCAATGATCACCTTGGTGATCGCTTGTCCTTCTGCAGCTTGCACAACAGCTCTGATGTCTTCCTGGACCAATTCATCTTTCCCGGATTTTAATGCGCCTATATTTATTACCATATCCACTTCGGTTGCACCATCTTTTATGGCTTGTTCAGTTTCTGAGACTTTCGCTTCAGTTGAGGTGGCACCTAAAGGAAATCCAATTACTGTACAGACTTTTACTGGTGTATCTTTTAATTCACTATAACATGAAGAAACCCATGTTGGGTTCACACAGACAGAAGCAAATTCATATTCCTTTGCTTCTTCCACCAATTTGTTGATTTGGTCTTCTGTTGCTTCAGGTTTTAAAAGTGTATGATCGATATATTTGGCTAATGAAGTTGTCATGCTATCAATCCTTTCCTTATTTGGTATAACAATCATATCCGGCACAGCTCTATCTTAGCTTTTGTTATTTAGTTAATGCGTGGGTTGCATCATCCATAACCCGTACAAATGTCCCCTCATTATATGGATAACCAGATTTTGTGACTTTCACACGCACAAGTTTCCCTACCATATCTTTTGTACCTTCGAATTGTACCTTAAGGTAGTTATCCGTATACCCAACTAATAGTTCAGGTTGGTCTTCATTTACTATTCTTTCTTCAGGAATCACTTCCAACACTTCATTTTCAAATGTGGATGCGTATTCTTTTGCCAATTGATCTGATAGAGCGATGAGGCGGTTTACTCGATCCTCTTTCACCTCATCCTCAACTTGGTTATCCATTCGAGCTGCAGGAGTACCAGTACGACGTGAATATGGAAATACATGTAGCTCACTGTATCCTATTTCTTTAATGAAGTTATAAGTTTCTTGGAATTCTTCCTCTGTTTCTCCAGGGAAACCTACAATGACATCTGATGTAATTGCCAAGTTAGGTAATGCTTGTCTAATTTTAGCGATTTTTTCCTTATAGAAAGCAGTTGAGTATTTACGACGCATTCTTGCAAGAACGGAATCAGATCCAGACTGAACTGGAATATGAAGATGTCTAACAATTTTTTGGGAGTTATTGAGTACATCAATCACTTCATCCGTAATTTGGCTCGCTTCAATGGACGATATTCTAATTCTTTTTAGTCCATCGACTTTTTCCTCTAAATCACGAAGTAGTCTAGCGAAGTTATAATCCACCATGTCCTCACCATATCCAGCAGTATGAATACCAGTAAGAACGATTTCTTTATATCCTGCATCTACAAGTTTTTGCGCTTGGTTGATTACATTCTCAGGGTCACGTGAACGAAGTAAACCTCTTGACCATGGAATAATACAGAAAGTACAGAAGTTATTACAGCCTTCTTGAATCTTTAAGGAAGCTCTTGTACGATCCGTAAATTCAGGTACATCCATTTCTTCAAATACACGATTTTTCATAATATTACTCACACCGTTAACCGGCAATCTCGTCTGCTTATGTTCTTCAATATATTTGAAGATATTTTTTCTGTCTTGTGTACCGACAACCACATCGACCCCTGGAATCTCCATTACTTCACCAGGAGAAGTTTGTGCATAACATCCAGTAACACAGACGATCGCATCTGGGTTACTGCGAATTGCTCTCCGAATCACTTGTCTACTTTTCTTATCACCAGAGTTTGTTACGGTACAAGTATTAATTACATAAACATCGGAATCATGGTCGAATTCTACACGTTCATACCCTTTTTCCTTGAACATCCGCCAAATACCTTCTGTTTCGTAATGGTTAACTTTACATCCCAACGTATGAAATGCTACTGTTTGCATTCATTCCACCTCAGTTCTTCAAAATGGTAAGAGATACTCGATAAAGCATATAATGCAGCAGTTTCAGTCCGGAGAATTCGAGGTCCGAAGCGGACTGGTTTAAAATCATTCTCCTTTAATAGCTCAGCCTCCTTTTCCGAAAAACCACCTTCAGGGCCAATACAAATCAACAACTGCATTCCACTATTCATTTCCTTTAACACTTCTGCAAAGGATTGGTAGGAAGTTGTTTTTGCCTCTTCCTCGTAGGCAAAAATTTTCACATCAAATTGATCACTGACTTCAATCAGTTGCTTAATACTGACAAGATCATGGATTGTAGGAATTTTATTGCGATGGCTTTGTTCACTTGCTTCTTTCACAATTTTTCCAAATCGTTGTAATTTCTTCTTCATTTTCTTCTCATCCCAAACAACGATGGAACGTTCTGCTTTATACGGTATAAAGGAATCAGCTCCAAGTTCGGTTCCCTTTTGAAGAATAAAATCCATCTTATCGCCTTTTGGTAAACCTTGAACAATAGTAACTTCTATAGGCAATTCAACATCTTGATCCTGCCAGTCAACGATATTTGCTCTAACTTTGTCATTGGATATTTCACTGATCTCACAAATCGCGGCTCTGCCATTTCGGTGATTACATATAATGCGATCACCGACTTCCCCACGCATAACACGCGAGATGTGATGGACATCCTCACCATATATTGTGACATCTGTCTCTGACCAAGCATCATCCTTAAGTATAAAATATCGTTGCATTCCATTCACCTACCACTAATTCATTTTCATGGTTTCATTGCTACGATTGAAATCCATTCTTCCAATTCATTTACTTCGATTATTTCAAAGCCTTGGTGCTTCAATTGCTCAAGGACAGTTTCCTTTTTGGTTTCTATAATTCCGGAAGTGATAAAAAATCCTTTATTTTTTAAATTCTTCCATGCGTCATCCACAAATTTCACAATAATTTCCGCAAGTATATTCGAAACAATGACTTCTGCCTGTAAATCAACATTCCGCAACAGATTATTCTGCTTTACAGATATTTTATCAGTGAGTTCGTTCATAGCAATATTTGATTTACTGCTTTTAACAGCGACTTCATCCAAATCATACGCATACACTTTCTCGGCACCAAGTTTTGCAGCTGCTATACTCAGCACACCTGAACCTGAACCGACATCGATTACGACATTTGATGGTTCAGCATACTTTTCAAGCGCTTGGATACTTAAGACTGTTGTGGGGTGGGTCCCCGTGCCGAACGCCATTCCAGGGTCCATTTCAATTATTATTTCGGAATCTCGTTTTGGTTCATATGTTTCCCAAATCGGCTTAATTGTAATATTATCAGTCACTTGAAGAGGTTTATAATACTTTTTCCAAGCTGTCGCCCAATCTTCTTCATGGACCTCACTTAAGGTTATTTCATTTTTCCCCATATCATGATAATCAGTTAACTTATTTATTTCTTCCCTGATTTCGGCAATAGAATCCTTAAGATAGCTGTTGACTGGTAAATATGCTTTAATACGGACACCTTCTTCAGGATAATCATTTGGATTCAATTCATAGATTTCACCAAATTGTGAATCACGCGCTTTAATCAAATCAAGTGGATCCTCAATAATCAACCCGCTCAAACCTGCTTCATGAAGCACATATGATATCGATTCAACCGCTTCACGGGTTGTGTGGATGCATACTTCCGTCCAGTTCATTATACCAACTCATTTCATAGAAGATTGTTTCTTTTATGTATAGATGTTGTGTGTCACACAACATCTTTATTCGCCTTTAAAAGCTTTCTTAAAGCGTTGGAAGAAATTCGAATCCTGTTCATTCGTAGAATCATTCCCTCCAATAGCATTGAATTCCCTCAATAACTCTTTTTGTCTATCGGTTAATTTAGTAGGTGTAATGACACGAACTTTAATATGCTGGTCCCCTTGACCACGTCCTCGAACGTTTACCACACCTTTACCCCGAAGTCTGAACGTTTTACCTGTTTGGGTACCCGCAGGGATTCTCAACTTAACTTTCCCATGGACCGTTGGCACTTCGACTTCATCACCTAAGGCAGCTTGTGCAAAAGTTAATGGAAGCTCACAGAATATATGGTCTCCTTCACGTTCAAAATATTCATGTGGTCTGACACGGATTGCAACATATAAATCACCTGGAGGGCCACCATTTATGCCAGCCTCCCCTTGGCCTGCAACTCTAATTTGTTGGCCTTCGTCAATTCCAGCCGGGATTGTAACATCAATTTTACGATGCTTTTTCACACGGCCTTCTCCATGACAAGTGGTACATTTATCAGTAACGACCTTACCTTTACCGCTACAATAAGGACATACTCGGCGATTCACAACTCTACCGAATGGTGTGTTCTGTTCTTGGTTCAACTGACCTGTTCCATGACAATGGGTACAAGTTTCTGGTTTCGTTCCTGGCTTACCACCAGTTCCATGACAAGTAGTACATTCTTCTTCTCGCGGTACAGTTATATTCAATTCTTTCCCAAAAATCGCTTCTTCAAAATCTAAAGTTACGGTATATTGTAAGTCGTTACCTTGTCGCGGTGCATTAGGATCACGACTTCCAGCACCACCACCAAAGAACATATCAAATATATCTCCAAAACCGCCAAAGTCGGCACCGCCGCCTCCGAATCCACCAAATCCTTGTGCACCTGGACCTGCATGGCCAAATTGGTCGTATTGAGCTCGTTTTTGATCGTCATTTAGTACTTCATACGCTTCTTTTACTTCTTTAAACTTCTCTTCTGCTCCCGGTTCTTTATTTACATCCGGATGATATTTTCTTGCAAGTTTACGATAAGCCCTTTTTATTTCATCTTTTGATGCGCTTTTCTCTACACCTAAAACATCATAATAATCACGCTTACTCAAATTTCATCACTCTCCTGCCGAACTAATCACATAAGTGTTATCATATCATTATCTATAAAACAATGGCAACTAATGGTTTACTTTTATTTATGCTACGACACATTAAATGTAGCGATTATAGCCTGAATCGACCCTGCCTCTTTTGAAATCACCTAGAAAAAAGTCAAAGTCAAGAGAATCCTGACTTTGACTTTTTAGTATACCTTATTTTTTATTATCTTCGTCGTCCACTTCTTGATAATCAGCGTCTACAACATCATCATCGTTTTGAGATTGAGTTGTGTCTGCACCACCTTCAGCTTGTTGCTGTTGTTGCATTTGCTCATATAGCTTCACAGACAATTGTTGTACGTGTTCTTCTAGAGCAGTTTTCTTCGCTTTAATATCTTCCAGATCAGATCCTTCTAAAGCTTTTTTAAGATCTTCTTTAGCTGCTTCTGCTTTGTTCTTATCATCCTCTGTTACTTTATCTCCGAGATCTTTGATTGTTTTCTCTGTTGTGAAGATAAGTTGGTCGGCTTCATTACGAAGGTCTACCTCTTCACGGCGTTTTTTGTCTGCTTCAGCATTTTCTTCCGCTTCTCTTACCATTCTTTCTACTTCTTCATCTGATAATCCAGAAGAAGACTGAATAGTGATAGATTGTTCTTTGTTAGTTCCCATATCTTTTGCACGCACGTTTACAATTCCGTTTGCGTCAATATCAAAGCTTACTTCGATTTGAGGGATTCCACGAGGTGCTGGTGGAATATCAGTCAATTGGAAACGACCAAGTGTCTTGTTATCCGCCGCCATTTCACGCTCACCTTGTAACACGTGGATATCAACAGCTGTTTGGTTATCTGCTGCAGTTGAGAACACTTGAGAATGGCTAGTTGGAATAGTTGTATTTCTTTCAATAAGCTTTGTAAATACGCCACCCATTGTTTCGATTCCAAGTGATAGTGGAGTTACGTCAAGCAATAGAACATCCTTAACATCACCTGCAAGTACACCACCTTGAATTGCTGCACCTAGTGCAACCACTTCATCCGGGTTTACTCCTTTTGAAGGCTCTTTTCCGATTTCACGTTTGATAGCTTCTTGAACAGAAGGGATACGTGTAGAACCTCCAACTAGTAGTACTTTATCTATATCACTTGCTGAGAAGCCTGCATCAGATAAAGCTTTACGAGTAGGAACCATTGTGCGTTCAACAAGCTCTGAAGATAGCTCTTCAAATTTCGCACGGGATAAACTCATCTCTAAGTGTAATGGTCCTGATTCACCAGCAGTAATGAATGGTAAGGAAATTTGAGTTTGAGAAACTCCTGACAATTCTTTCTTGGCTTTTTCTGCCGCATCTTTTAGACGCTGTGTAGCCATTTTATCTTGAGACAAATCAATGCCATTTTCTTTCTTAAATTCTTCAACCATATAGTTGATGATCACTTGGTCGAAGTCGTCTCCACCTAGTCGGTTGTCACCAGCAGTTGCCAATACCTCAAATGTACCGTCCCCGATATCAAGAATAGAAACGTCAAAAGTACCTCCACCGAGGTCAAATACAAGAATTGTTTGATCTTCATTTTCTTTATCGATACCATATGCTAAAGCTGCTGCAGTTGGCTCGTTGATAATACGTTCTACTTCAAGACCGGCAATTCTGCCCGCATCTCTTGTCGCTTGACGTTCTGAGTCATTGAAATAAGCAGGCACAGTAATTACTGCTTTTTCAATTTTTTCTCCGATATAATCTTCTGCATAAGCTTTAATATGCTGCAAAATGATTGCAGAAACTTCCTGAGGTGTGTATTCTTTATCCTCGATTTTCACTTTATAATCTGTACCCATATGACGCTTGATAGATTGAATGGTATTTGGATTAGTGATTGCTTGTCGCTTAGCAATCTCACCTACTTGTCTTTCACCATTTTTAAAAGCAATAACTGATGGTGTCGTGCGGTTACCTTCCGGGTTAGGAATGATAACTGCTTCTCCACCTTCCATCACTGCCACAGCAGAGTTTGTAGTTCCTAAGTCAATACCAATTATTTTACTCATTTATTGAAATCCTCCTCAAAAAATCCAATTATTTATTAACTTTAACCATTGCTGGTCGAATCACACGATCTTTAAGCATATAACCTTTTTGCAATTCTTCAACTACATAGTTCGATTCAAAGTTTTCATCTTCTACCTGCATCACCGCATGGTGTAGGTTCGGATCAAACTCCTTCCCTTCTGCTTCTATTGCTTCAATGCCATTGTTTTTCAAAGCATCTTGCAGCTGACGGTAGACCATTGAAATTCCTTCAATCAGATTGCTTGTAGCATCTGTATGTTCTACTTGTAATGCGCGCTCAAAGTTATCAAGAACAGGAAGAAGATCATTAGCAATGTCTTGGGATTTATATTTCCGTTCTGCTTCTTTTTCCTTTTGTGAGCGTTTTTTAAAGTTGTCGAATTCTGCCTGTAAGCGAACCAATCGATTAAACAGGTCTTCTTTTTCCTTATGTAGCTCTTCTATTTCTTTATTCAATTCACTCGATTCTTCACTTTCTTGAACGATTTCTTCGTTCTCTTCAGCAGAATCCGTCACTTCAACAGAATCCTTTTCTTCTACCTCTTCGTTTGCTTGTGTCTCGTCTCTTTTCTCCGTCACAAGCGCCACCTCCACTCTCTATATTTCTCAAAAAAGCACCAAAAATGGTGGTAGGAAGGAGTTTGACACAGGTGTCTCTCCCCCCTGCCACACATCACTTTATAAATATTAATCATCGTTCTTATACCACATATATAAGGTGTTTGTCATTTCATTAGACAAACCTTTTAACAAAGAAATCACTTTACGGTATTCCATCCGTTTAGGACCTAAAAGAGCAATTGTACCCATTTGCTCCTTCCCATGGTGAAGAGATGATGTAATTAAACTGAAATCTTTAATAGCTTCTATCTCGTTTTCATTACCAATGGTAACTTCAATACCAGGAGTTGAGTCTTTTAACAAATTGACAATTTCTTCTTCTCGATCCATCAATGAATAAAAAGAACGTACTTTATTTATATCATTGAATTCTGGCAACATCAGCATATTCGACTTGCCGCTGACATAAACCTTGACAGGATAGTCCGTTGCGAAGATTGCCTTCAAGTACTGCATTGACTTTTCATAGTCGTCCAGATATTGTTTCATAATCTGTGCAATTTCTGTGTAAAACATATCTTGAAGTTTCACAACAGGAAGACCGACAAGCTTTTCATTAATAATATTTACAAGTTTCTCCAAATCAGATGCATTAATTGCTTCTGGCAGAGATATCGAACGATGTTCTACATGTCCCGTATTGGTAATTAGTATAGCAACGGCAGTTTGCGAAGTTAAAGGTACGATTTGCAATTGTTTTAACTTTGTTTCAAAGACTTCAGGTCCTAAAATAATTGCAGTATAACTAGTCAGGTCAGATAAAATTTCTGCAGACATTTGGACGACTTGTTCAAATTCGAAAATCCCTTCTGTTATCAGTTTGCTTACAATGCCGTTATATTTGTTATTAGAGATCGGTTTAATCAAATGATCAACATAATAACGATAGCCTTTTTCAGAAGGTATACGTCCAGATGAAGAGTGCATCTTCTCCAAAAAGCCAAGTTCTTCCAAATCTGCCATTTCATTTCGTATGGTTGCCGCACTATAAGGTATGTCTCCTTTTTTAGCTAAGGCACGAGAACCTACGGGGTGGGCAGTATCTATAAAGTCATCAATAATCACCTGTAACAACAATAATTGCCTTTCCGTCAGCATGTCGATCACCTCTGTTAGCACTCCGACTCCTTGAGTGCTAATTCTAAGTATAAACTATCAAATTCATCGGTTTTTGTCAATAATCTTAGCTCATACTCCATGTAATCAACATAGAAAAAACATCGATTAATTCAAGATAAATTCAGCAAATACCCGGTTCTCAAGAAGCATACCCTTGTCAGTCAATCTCCAAACCCCTTGTTCATCCTTCAACAAGTCTTGACTTTTCAACTCATTTAGTTGTTTACCATAAACTGAACGAATATCTTGTCCAAATTTACGTTGAAACGTTCTTTCATCATAGCCCTTTATCTTACGTAATCCTAAAAACATTTCTTCTTCCATCCGTTCTTTTATACCGACAGTATCTATTTCCAAGATTGGTTTCTCTTCATGTAACGCCTTATCTACATACGCAGGTAAAGGTTTCACATTCGAAATACGTTTACCAGGTAAATAACCGGATGCTCCCGCACCAAAACCGTAGTAATATTCATTACTCCAATATGTTAAGTTATGCTTACTTTCAAAGCCAGGCTTAGCAAAATTACTGATTTCATATTGCTCAATTCCATTGGCTGCCATCATTTCCTTCAGTATATTGTACATCGCTACCTCGTCATCTTCTTTTGGACGATGTAATAACCCTTGCCTATGTTTTTTATAGAACACTGTTTTCGGTTCTATTTGTAGGGCATAAGTTGAATAGTGAGGCAACTGGAATGATAAGGCTTCTTGCAATGACTTTTCAAAGTGTTCAACAGTTTGGTGTGGTAAAGCATAGATTAAATCCAAGCTGATGTTATGAAAATGATTTTTAGCTAACAAATCGACAGTTTGATACACATCTTCTACTCGATGTATTCGGCCCAATTCCTTTAACATCGAATCATCCATAACTTGTACTCCGAATGATATACGGTTAACCCCATAATCCTTTAGAATCTTCGTCTTTTCTTCATTAATGTCCCCGGGATTTACTTCAATTGTAAACTCTTCTATTTGAGACACATCTATCTTCTTATGGATGATTTCAAATAAATAAATCAATTGATCTGTATTTAATGCGGTTGGAGTACCTCCACCAATATATATAGTACGGAGTTTATGGTTATTTTCTGGTAAATAAGCTTCGATTTCCTTCTCTAGAGCTTGTAAGTATTCCGTCGCACGTTTTTCAGTATAATAGTACTTTACAAAATTACAATAATGACACATTTGTTTGCAAAAAGGGATATGTATGTAAGCAGACTCTATTTTGGCCATCATTTACCTCTTCCTTTTACTCAGACTAAAAGAAAAGCCTGAGAGCAAAATGCTTTCAAGCTTTTCAAAGATTAAACATTTATCTCGGTACTGCTTAACGATTTTTATCCGATAGATAGAAGTGTAGTAATTAATCTTCATCCATTTTTAGGACAGCCATAAATGCTTCCTGTGGAACTTCCACGGATCCAACCATTTTCATTCGTTTTTTACCCTCTTTTTGTTTCTCTAACAGTTTCCGTTTACGACTGATATCTCCACCATACAGTTTCGCCGTAACATCTTTTCTGACCGCTTTAATCGTCGATCTTGCTACAATTTTATTTCCAATAGCTGCCTGAACAGGGACTTCAAATTGTTGTCGAGGGATAAGATTCTTCAACTTTTCAACAATCTGTTTACCGCGTTCATAAGCGAAGTCACGATGTACAATGAATGATAATGCATCAATCGTATCATGGTTAAGTAGTATATCCATTTTCACAAGGTTAGATTGTTTATAACCGATTAATTCATAGTCAAACGATGCATAACCTTTTGTTTGAGATTTGAGTTGGTCAAAGAAATCATAAACGATCTCAGATAATGGAATATGATAGATTACATTAACCCGAATGTCGTCTAAATAATTCATATTCACAAACTGTCCGCGTTTCCGTTGGGCAATTTCCATAACAGCACCAACATAATCATTCGGAACCATGATTGTAGCTTCTACATACGGTTCCTGAATAGATTCGATTACTTGTGGGTCTGGCATTTGAGACGGGTTATCTACCCTAATCGTTTCACCGTTGGTTTTCGTCACTTCAAAGATTACACTTGGTGCTGTAGTAATCAAGTCAATACCGAATTCTCTTTCAATCCGCTCTTGGATGATTTCCATGTGAAGTAAACCTAAGAATCCACAACGGAATCCGAATCCCAGTGCTTGGGAAGTTTCTGCTTCATATTGCAGGGATGAGTCATTTAACTCTAAACGCTCTAAAGCTTCCCGCAAATCATTATAATTATTCGAATCGACTGGATACAAACCACAGAAAACCATTGGGTTCAGTCGTCGGTAACCTGGTAAAGCTTCCTCTGCAGGTCTGTTCACAGTAGTTACCGTATCACCAACTTGTGTATCACCAACATCTTTCATAGAGGCTGTGAAGTAACCTACATCCCCTACTCTCAACTCGTTTGTTGCAGTAATTTTCGGTTTGAATACTCCTACTTCGTTAACCTCAAATTCTTTTCCAGTTGAGAACATCTTAATTTTGTCCCCGACTTTCATCGAACCTTCCTTAATACAAACATAGGCAACAACGCCTCGATAAGAATCATAAAGAGAATCAAAAATCAATGCTTTTAAAGGAGCATCTTCATCACCTGATGGAGGAGGAATAACCTCTGCCACCCGCTCCAGTATCTCATCTATTCCTATATTCGCTTTAGCTGAAGCAAGAATCACTTCGTCTTTGTCAATTCCGAGTACATCTTCTAATTCCTGCTTGACTCTTTCTGGGTCTGCGTTTGGTAAATCAATTTTATTAATAACTGGAATAATTTCTAAGTCATTTTCCAACGCCAGATATACGTTTGCCAATGTTTGAGCTTCTATTCCTTGAGCTGCATCCACGACAAGGATTGCCCCTTCACATGCTGCAAGACTTCTGGATACTTCATATGTAAAGTCCACATGTCCCGGAGTATCTATCAAGTGGAAAATAAAATCTTCGCCGCTCTTACTTGTATATTGAAGCTGAACAGCATTTAGTTTAATTGTGATTCCACGTTCCCGCTCCAAATCCATTCCGTCAAGGATTTGCTCTTTCATTTCACGTTCAGAAATTGCCTTTGTATTTTCTAAGATTCGATCTGCCAAGGTGGATTTCCCATGGTCAATATGTGCAATGATCGAAAAGTTACGTACATTCCTTTGTTTTTTCACCATTCCTGTTGTTCACTCCTACGTCCCGATTCCATTCGATGAATTCATTCGTCGGGCATATAAATTTGGTGATGAATGCTAGAATTGATTATAGCAATTGAAACAAGGATATTCAAGAACAAACGTGTGGAGCGCATACTCTGGACCTTAATTAAATGATGATTACCTGAAGATAAAGCTTGCTGGTTCTTCTGGAAATCCGCAGTCCAAATATTTCGAGACTCCTTCTTAAAGGAGACCTCATATCGTGCTTATCCCCGAGGCAGACTAAGTATGCCACGTCATGTGCGTCGGAAGCTCACCAGCCGCCCGCGGAAAGCGAAGGTATATCAGAGACTGCGGCCTGTCATCCTTAAAATGAATTTTCTGGGTAAAATGAGCCATAAGTTGTATCGAGTGTATTAATAAAATAACTTTGATATTTGAAATAGTATTTCTACAATGATCTCATAAATGAATTCGACAACGGATGATAGTGCTGAAGCGGCTTTATAAGCAGGAGTGTTGTCCCCTGATTGAATAACATGGACTTGTTCTACAGTTTCTTCAGGTTCTTCTACGACTAGCTTGTCTTCGATCGATTCAACAATTTCATGCTCCAAAGTCGAGTCTTGCGCTACATCGTCTTTCTCCCGATCCATTCCGTATAGCACACCGATTAAAAAACAAACTGCCAGGGATAAAAGCAATAACATAATCCGCATATTATGCTCCTCCTTAATTACCTTGTACGGCTTCAGCATCCCAATAATATTCACTAAAAACTTCAGCGAGCGCCTCAACAGTTCGATAAGCTTCCTCTAATGTATTGTCAACTCCACCGACTTCAAGAAGTAGTAGATTTTCGGAGAGATCTTGATTATATACTCCATTGTTCCCTGCTCCACCTTGACGTACAGCTCCACGGCTCAATCCTGGATATTTTTCCTCTAATTTTTTATGGAGCTCGTTTGCTATCTCCAAGTTCTCTTCATATGCAGGGTTGTCTTCACCAATCACGAACATGACCCGCGCATAATCTTCCCCGTTTATATTTTTTGTTGTTGAATCTCTGGAGATTGCATCACGATGGAGATCGAATGCATATTTCAATTTTCCGTTCTGGGCAAATGCTTCCGTAACAACTTCACGTGATGCTCGATAAGATTGCCAATACTCCCAGTTTTTTTCTACAAGTACTTCACCAATAATATCCGTCTCATCAACAATTGCCCCGATGCCCCTCTTCGCTAGTTCCTCTTTCAACCGTTCCGATACTTTAGTAATATTCACTTCACGATGATGCGCTAGATCGGGATCTGTTACATCAGGTAAATGAGGTAAAAATGATTCTCTGTTGTGTGTATTGTAAATAAATACAACGTTTTCCAGCTCTTCTTTATTCTTTGGCGGCTCTATTTCGGACCCATTTTCTTCCTTATCATCTTCATAAACCGCTTGTCTTTCTTCCAATACATCTTCTAACGGAAAAGAAGACTCTACTGGTAAGTTTGTATAATCTGTCCCTTCACCAGCAATAAGTATTTCCCGATCATATCTAGAAAATCCTGGTAGCTCATTGCCAAGTAAGCTCCGGAAATCATTTGGTTTAATACTCGTTACCAATTGAAACATCGTATTTATAATGGTTTTAGATTGATTTTCTTCCTCATATACATGCATGAAAGCCCTATTCTCCATTCCTAATAGATGCAAATAAATTGAACTATTAATATCGCTCGTCCACTGGGATATTGTATTGGAAGACGGTCGATTCGCCGGATTCATGGTTGTTAAATATCCGACTAATAGAAAAATGAGGAAGAAACTTATTGCTAATGCAACTATTTTCCTTACCAATCCAAAGTTTTGATGGTTCTGCTTAGAAAAAAACATGGTCCTCTCCCTCCTAGTTTCCTGTACATTTAACTCTATGTCAGGAATCTATTTAGTAGAACCATGTTTTCTATTGAATATATTAATTATCTTGTAAAGCTGGCAGAATCACTGCTATCAATATTTTCATGAAGGGCATGATTAATTCCATCAGCCAATAAATGAGCCATATCCAGCATAAATGAGTCAACTTCCTTAGGTGTCACCATCAAATTATGACCGATTGGAGTCAAAACCTCGGATATAAGTTGCCTTTTCTCTTCTTCAGATAGTCCCCCTACAATCCCAAGGACCGTCTCTCGGTGTTGCTCATTTGGCATATCCTGTTCAGTAAGCTTTCTTTTTCCAAAGGAGAATCCTCCTGGTGTCAGTGCTTTACTAGGATCATCTTTTTCCTTCCACTCTCTACCAAAATGTTTAAGCATGAAATCTATCGTGTCACTAGTAATAGTCACCGCATCAACAACAGTAGGAACACCAATTGCAATTACAGGAATCCCTAAAGTTTCTTTACTCAATTCCTTTCTTTTATTACCCACGCCCGACCCAGGGTGTATACCGGAGTCGGAAAGTTGAATTGTTTCATTTACCCGTTCGATGGAACGAGACGCTAATGCATCAATCGCAATCACAAAGTCTGGCTTGAATTTCTCTACGATTCCGAGGACAATATCACTTGTTTCAATTCCCGTGATTCCCATAACTCCTGGAGTTACGGATGCGACAGGGCGGTAACCTTCTGTAACGGTTTCGAAATCAAGTCTAAACAAATGACTAGTCACCATTATTTTTTCGGCAGTCATTGGACCTAAAGCATCGGGTGTCACGTTCCAGTTTCCCAAACCAACAATTAGTCCTTCTGCATCTTTCGGAATATCATTTTTCTTAAGTAAGCTTTTCAACTCCATCGCCAAAACATCTGAAGCTGCCTTTTGCCGCTTTGTATCCTGAAGCTTAACTCCATCAGCATATATTGTAATATAAGAACCTGCCTTCTTACCTATCTGTTCCGCGCCTTCAGCAGAAATATCCACATACGAAACTTTTATTCCATCTTGTCTCTTTTCATTAAATACAACTCCATGAATGTCACTTTTTTTCTGCTGTTCTTTTTCTACGTACATATCTCTTGCTTCAACAGCTAAATCAGTTCTTACTTGAAAGTTTTTTAACTCATCCATCTTAGTTTCCTCCATTATAACTTTATTTCGTTATATCCAAGTTATACTTAGAATGAGCTTAACTCTCCCAAATCATACAAATACAAGTAAAATAACAATTCTATTGAAAACTATCTCTCCGTTTGGTAAAATTACTTTTGTTAATGAAAAAGCGAAACAAAGGTTTTATTAAAATAGGAAGCTTTGATTAACCACATCGTATTTTTAATTAAGGAGGTGCCATACATGGCTAATATTAAATCAGCAATTAAGCGTATTGATACAAACGAAACAAAAAGAGCATTAAATCAATCCAAAAAATCAGAAATGCGTACAGCGATTAAACAAGTTGAAAAATTCGTTGAAGCTAATGATGTAGAAAACGCTAAAGCAGCATTAAAAGAAACGGTTAAAAAAATTGACAAAGTCGTTCAAAAAGGAATTATCCATAGAAATAACGGTGAACGTCAAAAAGCCCGTTTAGCTAAAAAAGTTAATAACCTTGGTGCATAACACAAATATGTATCCATAAAAAAACGATCCAAGATTGGATCGTTTTTATTTTTTTATGCAGCTTCTATTAGTTCATATAGCAACAACTCAAAAGCCAAATCTTTTTCCATTCTTCCCTGCTTTATCGCCGCATCCGTATCAGCAAGTTGGATGATGATCCGCTCTAGTTTATCTATTGTAAATTGCCTTTCCCGCTTTAGTGCTATTTTTACAACATACGGGTGGACGCCTAATTGTTTTTGCATTTGGAATTGACTATAACCTTGCTGCTTAAGAAGTTTCACTCGAAGAATCGAACGGAACTGGAAGGCTATCAATCCGATAAGGGCTATTGGTTCTTCCTTCATCTTCAGCAGATCTTTAAAGATACGGATTGCTTTTTGTAAATCCTTTTCAATGACCGCATCCACTAATCGTAGAGAAGAACTTGTTGTCGTATGTGAAACTAGACTTTCCGCTATCTCCTTTGTGATTACTCCTTCTGGTCCAACGTATAAGGCAAGTTTATGAAGTTCATTTTCTAATTGATACAAGTTGTTGGATAGCTCTGTTTCCAATATTTCTATAGCTTCATCTGTAAGTGAAATCTCCAGTCGGTCGGCTGTAGTTTCCATCCAGTTCCGTAAATCATTTTCACCAATCGGATTACATTCCGCTACTGTTGCATGTTTTTTTAGAAGCTTACTAATCTTCTTTCTTTCGTCGATTTTTTCATAAGGGGCGATAATGACGAATACCGTATAATCTACAGGAGAAGTCACATATCTTTCAAGAGCATCTAAATTATGTTCAAAACTCAATTTATCCGGCTTTGCCTTTAAAAATACTGGATTCTCTGCAATTACTAATTTTCGATCGCTAAAGAAAGGATATGTTTCGGCATCCCCTACTACCTCATCAATAGGAACTTCCTCTAAATCATAAATAGCTAAACTATCTTCATCATTCCCAGTAACCTTCTCTATTAATTGTTGTTTAATATTTTGAATAAAATAAGCTTCTGATCCATAAAGGAAATAGAATGGTGCTATTTGATTTTTCTTTATTTTTTTCATTACATCCATGTATGACATGACGAACCACTCCAATTATCTTTCTATCTCATCTAAATTGTACCATATGGGAATAAGGCAATGTAGCTGAAAAGAAACAATTGGATTTTTCTTTTAGTTTATCTTATACTAAAGATGGATGATAGGAGGGGTAATGATGAACGAATTCGAAAAAAATCCACAGTCTAAAAACAACGATATCATTGATTCAGGTCTAGGTTTTGTCTTCTCATTCTTATTCTTTTTCCTTATATTTGGAATTGGAGTAGCATTTAATGTACTAGGTGGATAATAAAATGGCAATTTTAGAAAAGAGACTAGTTAGATGAGTCTCTTTTTTTAATTGCCTAAAAACGTTTGGAAATAGCCGTCTTTGTTGCTAAAATTATATTGTACCGCACCGTGTTGGTCTGTACGAAACACCCGGACTCCTAGTTCTTCGAGTCTATGGATAACTTCTGAGGAAGGGTGACCGTATGCATTATTCTCGCCTACTGGTATGAACGCAACCTCACTTTGAAGGGATTCAAGAAATAACGGATCGGATGACGTATCACTGCCATGATGGGCAATTTTAATGATATCCGCATTCAATCGGTAGTCATTTATAATTTCTAACTCTTCCGTTTTGCTTATATCCCCTGTAAACAACCAACTTTTCCCACCTATTTCTGCATGTAGTACTAATGAATTTTCATTGGATTTTCGCCTATCTTTGCTCGGACCCAAGACCGTAAATGATTGATCTCCAATGGTAATCAACTCACCTGCCGTTAACCGATATATTGGTATATTATTATCCTCCATTTTGTTTAATAGACTAGTAGAAATATCAAAATAGTCACTGACATATACCGCACCCACAATTCCAGCATCTAACATGAATTCTACACTGCCCATATGGTCGATATCCTCATGAGTCAGAAACAAGGCATCAATATGATGGATACCATTAGCACGCAGGTAAGGCTTAATAATTCGCTGATATACGGAAGGAGATGGTTGCATATCCTCAAAGGAAAACTTTGCACCAGCATCAATCATAAACACTCCTTTGCGATACGGTAATTCAATAATAAAAGCATCTCCCTGGCCAATATCCAGCATCGTAACTGAACCATCATCTGAGAAATAAGGTATCGCAGCATATCCTATTATTAATAGAGAAACTGATATAAAACCAGTCAACGCTTCTTTCAAACAGCCTTTTTCAACAAAAAACAATGCAGTATGCAGGGTTAAATAATATAAAACAAAGAACCATACTGGCAAATCAGATAAATACAACGGATAATATAATATTTCATCTATCCATTCCACTACTCCAATAACACGGAGATGAATGCCAACAAACACCGCATCGAAGGATTGCAAAATGGAGTTGGGGAGAAAGGAAAACAACAAGAGGAAAAACATAAATGGGATCACAAATAATGAAAAATATGGGACGATTACTAGGTTAACTAGAATAGATAGAGGTTGAAAAATTGAAAAATAATTAAATTGAATAGGTAAAATGATCATTTGAGAAATAAAGCTAATTATCAACAATTGATAAGTTCGAGAAGATACGGAAGACAGCCAATTTCGAGATAAGATTATTCCAAATGTCACAATAAAAGAGAATTGAAAGCCGATGTGGTAAATCAGATAAGGGTTTGAGAGGAGAAGGACAATAAAAACTATACTAATGATATCAAGAGCAGATACGTTGATTTTTAATCGACGTAATACTAATAGAAGTAGAACCATTGAGCATGCACGTAAAACCGAAGGCTCTCCCCCCGCCAGAACTGCATATACCGGAAGGAAAAACAAAATGATAAGCTCTGATTTTTCCTTAGTCATCACATTCGATTTTATTAATAACAAATAAATTATCCCTACAACTATCCCTATATGGAGGCCGGATATTGCTAGAATATGTGATAATCCCCAATCCTGAAACAGCTTAATGACATGATCATCTATCAAGGAATCATCACCAAGTACAAGAGCACTTACCCATGCAGCGCTATAATCGCTAATATTTTCTTGAGCTTGACGTATTAACTGGATCCGCAGAGAAAAGAACCGGTGCCAGAAGGAGGCTCCCTCACATTCGATCTGAGTTAAATCATTTACAACCACCTGCTTGGTGATTCCTTTTGTCAATAAAAACTCACGATAATCAAATTCACCTGGATTTCTTGCACTTTGGGGAAGTTCCAGTTCTCCTTTTACCGTACAAAATCCACCGTATCGTATGTGCGACGCTTCTTCTGTTTTGATTTCATCATTTTGCGGGAAATATAGCACCATTATCTTTTCTTCTGAGTCCATTTCTTCTAAGATGAACTCAATTTTATTCGATTGAATGGCGGGATATTCGATAATTTTTCCGAGGATGAGATTTTGACTGGTAATTTCAGAGGAAGTATCAGCTACTAAGTTTATCGCAGGTAAATAAACTAGGAAAAAGAGAAAAGAACATATGGATAGTAGAAAAGGAATGATTTTTAACCGTTGATTTAAATAGAGGAATACTAGCCAAAGGAATACGAAGAGAAATAAATTTTTACCTAGAATCACAGAAATGACGGCTATTGAAGCGGACAAAGCGACAATATGCCAATAACCTTTCATCATTTATTCTCCTAATAGTTAATTGCTTGCAATTAGGCAGTCCAAACACCTCCTTAATTTCTGGAGTGTATTTGGTCTGCACAAAAATGATATGTACGTTCGATTAATTAATTCAAAAACAATCGTTCAACTTCTTTTTTTAATTCTTGGATTTCTCCATCAGCATTATTCTTATCAAGTTCAGCGTATAGCCTTTCAATAAGTTTTTGTTTTTCTTGATAATTCGTATCAAATGCAAGATAGTCTAAAGTAACTTTTATCGTTTTTACACCAGTTTCTTTAAACAGTTCAATTGCATACTCATGATTTCGATAATCCTCTGCATAGTACACTGTACGAATTCCGCTTTGAATCAATTGCTTGCAGCATTGTAAACAAGGAAAATGGGTAACGTAAATGTCCGCGCCATCGGTTGAGGCACCAAACTTCGCACATTGCAAGAGGGCATTGGCTTCTGCATGCACCGTTCGGACACAATGGCCATCAATGACATAGCAGCCTTCATCAACGCAATGTACACTACCAGAGACACTTCCGTTATACCCTCCAGCAATAATACGTTTGTCCCTAACGATTGTAGCACCGACCATCAGCCTGGTGCATGTACTCCTTAAAGCAAGCAAATGGCTCTGTGCCATAAAATATTGGTCCCATGAAATTCTGTCCAATTGCATATCCCCCCAAAACAACATATTACATCCAGTTTAATTATGAACAGTGATATTAGTCAAACTTCTTAAGGTACTTGAATTTGGTCAATAAAATTTTGTAATGTTTTCTCGCCAATCCCTGAAACATTCAATAAATCTTCTGGAACTTGGAATAGTCCATGTTCCTCTCGATATTGTATAATTGCCTGCGCCTTGGAAGGCCCAATTCCATTTAAGGATTGTATCTCTTCAACAGTGGCATAATTAATGCGAACTTTCCCTTGTGCATTGCCGTTCCCAGATCCTGCGGTATTATTTTCGTCTCCCTTTTTATATACGATAATGGACATCTCGTCCTGAATCTTCTGTGCAAGATTTATCAGATGGGTATCGGCATGGTCCGTAAAACCACCGGCAAGTTCAATGACGTCATTTACTCTGGAGTCAAGGCTAATCTCGTATACTCCCGGTTTATTCACCTCACCTTTAATATCTACAATAGCATATTCAGGACTTACTTCTTCTGCTGGACGAACGATGGAATCTCCTGTTTCTTTTGCTGCAAGGATGCTTTTTGAATGATTATCTTCTTTCACCGAATTCTCTGTAAGGAAAAAAAACAGGATGACAGCCATTCCGATTCCGGCTACAAATACTAGCTTCTTCACTGTATCAGACATTTTTGAGGACCACATCCTTAGAGGAAATTGAAGTATAGTTTTGGAGTGAATTGTTTAAGGGGGGATACTTTCATCTTAAAGGATTCGACACAGAATGCAAAACTCCTTCTTACAAAAAAATAATCGAGATATTGTATTATCTCGATTATTTTACCGCGGAAAAAAAGATTCTCGCTGTGTTATCATCTATATTTGATTGTTTCGTGTTAAAATCTGCATAAACTTTAACGTTTTTAAAGCCAACGTCTTCTAAAATTTCTTTATAAAAATTTATGGAATAGGTTTGTTGATGATGTTGTTCATCAAACCTTTCATATTTTTCGTTCATCAAATAAAAGAATGTTAAGTCATGATACATTTCACCCAGTTCTTCTCCAGGTGAACAAAACCAAATATATGAAGCTTCATCGGTTACTTCGGCAAAAGTTTGGTTAATATAATGATCTAATATATAGTCGAGATGGTGAACATCGAAGAGGAACAGTCCATCCTGCTTTAATGATTGGTATACATTGTGAAATGTTGCTTTTATATCTTCCGGTTCGGTAATGTAATTCATCACGTCACAATAACTTACTGCTGCATCAAGATTTTCTAGACCATCTAAACTCCTTATATCCTGATGCAACCAAGTAACGGATACATTATTTTCCATGGCCTTCGATTCAGCAAGTGTGAGCATCTCTTCAGAGTAATCTACACCGACTATCTGATAGCCTTTTTTTGCCAGAAGAGTGGTGATTTCACCCGTTCCACAACCTAGATCAGCGATATGATGAATTGATTTTTCATGTTCTTTAAACATTTCTTCGGTGAATTCCACCCATTTTTCGTATGGTGCATGTGCCATTAAATGGTCATACACCATAGCCATCTGTCCATAGGCCATCACTAGCCCTCTTGTCCAATATGCAACGCAACTTCTTCGGCATCTCCCCATAATCTTTCCAGATTATAGTAGCTGCGTTCGTCTTTGTGGAATACATGACAAACAATATCCCCAACATCGATAAGTATCCAACGGGCCTGTTCAAACCCTTCCATACGTCTTACATCAATTTGATGTTCATCCATCTTATCTTTAATTCCTCTTGCGATTGCTTGGACTTGACGCTCTGTACTCCCATGACAGATAAGAAAATAATCTGCTACTAATGATACCTGGTTCATATCTAAGGCAATAATATCTTCTGCACGTTTATCATCACAAGCGTCCGCAATCAATTGAACGATTTGCTTATTATCCATTCAATAATCCCTCCGTTTTTATATACCTTGTAAAATCATTATATGCATAAAACGAATCGGGGTGGATAGTGGCATTCTTTTTCATTAAATACATTATCGTATTCCTAGCTACTAACCAACAGGCATATTTCAAGTTTTTTTCGCTTGCTTGGCGAACTTCTTGTAACCCAGGAAAGCTTCTTCCTGGTTCAATATAATCTGCAAGATAAAGGATCATTTCGACTAGACTCATTTCTGCTCTACCTGTCGTATGGAACCTTATCGCATTTAATATATCCTGATCAACAACTCCATACTGATTCTCAAATAAGTGTGCCCCGACCGGTCCATGCCATAATTCCTTATCAAAATCCAAGAGTTCCCTTGGCAAACCATTGTCTAAAATATAACTTTTTAACTTTTCACTTGGCCAATTTTTTGCGTAGTCATGGAGAATAGCTGCTAGCTGTACCTTATCCACTGCAACACCGTATACAACCGCTAATTCTTTACTTACTTCTGCTACACGTAATGTGTGTTCAAATCTTGATTGAACAAGTTCAGCTTTAACCAAGTCAATTGCTTTGTTTAAATCCATATAAACTTTCACCCCTAATATAGGCAAACACAGCTTCTGGAACGATATAGTTGACTGTTTTATTATTTCTCAACCTTTCTCGGACCATCGTTGAAGAGATATCTATTAATGGAATATCTACTTTTACTATATCGTATTCCGTTTGGAGTTCATAACCTGAACGCTTTACTCCTACAAATTGTACGAGCTTCACCAACTCATCGACCTGATGCCAATTAGGGAGATACTCTACCATATCAGCTCCGATAATAAAGTAAAAATCACAATCGGGATGCAGTAGATTCAACTTCTTGATTGTCTCAATCGTATATGACTTTCCAGACCGCTCAATCTCAATTGAATTAAGTTTAAAATTGGGATTGGATTTGATGGCAAGCTCCGTCATTTGAATTCGATGGTGAGCCTCTGTTTGCGAAGCGTTCTTGTGTGGTGGTGTATATGTTGGAATAAACCACACTTCCTCAAGACTCAAAGCCGTTCGAACTTCCTCAGCAATAATTAAATGTCCAATATGCGGCGGATCAAACGTTCCTCCCAGAATACCGACTCTTTTCATATTGTTCTCACCCTTTTCAAGGTAGTTGCAGTTGTTTATTTTCGAGTGATTCCTTGTAAAGGACAATGTTATTTCCAATAATTTGCACCAGTTCAGCTTCCGTTCCTTGGATTAGCTTTTCAGCTACTGTGTTTTTGTCTTCCAAACAATTTTGCAGAACACTTACCTTAATCAGTTCCCTTTTCTCTAGAGCATCTTTTATTTGCTCAATCATATTCTCATTTACTCCAATTTTACCAACTTGAAAAATCGGTTTTACATGATGTGCTTCTGATCGTAAAAAGCGTTTTTGTTTTCCTGTTAACATATTATCTTCCTTCCAAAATAGCTAATAATTCATTTTCCATATCTTTCAAATCAATTCGTTTGTTCGTCCATATTTCAAAAGCGTATTGTGCTTGATAAAGAAGCATCGTATGTCCAAAAAGCAGCCTAGCTCCATGCTCTTCAGCATCCTGTAAAAACTTCGTAACAATCGGCTGATACACGATATCACTTACAATTACATCTTTTTTCAATCGCTCAATAGTGACTATTGGTTTTAAACCAAAACTCTTCATTCCGACTGATGTGGTCTGGATAATCAAGTCATAGTTATGGAGGCATTCATTGGCTTTTTCTATGGTAAATACATTTGTATTACTATTATTGTTGCCCAACTGCGCAATATCTTCCGCTTTTTTCAAAGTACGGTTAGCTATATCGATATTTACGAATCCTTTTTGACTCAAAGCGTAAAACAAAGCGCGTGCAGCCCCACCTGCACCAAGAATAAGCACCTTATTTTTCAAGTCATTGAAAAAATCTGGATAGGCATGCTTCAGCGAACGTAAGTAACCTATCCCATCTGTATTATAACCATACCATTTTCCATTCTTGTGAATTACAGTGTTTACTGCGTGCATTTCTTCAGCAGTTGAATCCAAGCCATCCAAATAAGGGATGATCTTTTGTTTATAAGGTACTGTCACATTGAAGCCTTTGATTTCTTTTGATTTTAATTCCTGAATTTTTTCTGCAAAGTCCTCTTCTGGCGAAATTTCAAATAAACGATAGTTTCCTTCCAATCCAGCATTGTCAAGTAATCGATGATGAATCCAAGGAGATAATGAATGCTGAATTGGATAACCAATCAACCCTAACTGATACACTTCCCCAATTCCCCCTATATTAACGAATTTCTAATTCCAACAGAAACATCTTTCGGACTGTGTACGACTACAGTTGCCTCTTCCCCACTCACCGTTACCCAACCTAAACCAGGAAAAACAATATCTTTTTTCTCACCTGTAAGTTTAAAGGAGTGTTGTGTAAAAGATGGTAGAAGTTTTAAACTATCTTCATCTGGTGGAGATAGTAGACCACCAAGATGATTTTCATATAGTTCATCTGCTTTCTCCAATTTTGTACGATGTATTTCCAACTCATTGGCAAAATAACAAATAAATGACTGCCTATCCCCTTTAATGAAATCCAATCTGGCTAATCCTCCGAAGAAAAGAGTTTGCCTATCATTTAACTGATACACACGAGATTTGATTTCTTTTCTCGGGGTAACAATTTTTAAATCTTTTGGTGAAAGATAATGGGCAATCTGCTGTTTATTCACGATCCCCGGGGTATCGATCAACGACGAACTTTCATCTAAAGGTATTTGTATAAACCCTAGAGTGGTTCCTGGAAAATAAGAAGTTGTAATTATATCTTTATGGCCTGTCGATTGTTTAATCAAAGTATTGATAAATGTTGATTTACCAACATTAGTCGTACCAACTACATATACATCCTGGTCATTTCGATGATATTCTATCGCTGCTTTTAAGTCATCAATCCCAGCACCTTTAGCTGAAGAAATCAAAAAGACATCCAATACCTTAATTCCAGCATCCTTTGCTTCTTTTTTAAGCCAATGAATAAGTTTGTTTGCATTCGTGGATTTTGGCAACAAATCAAGCTTGTTTCCTACAAGTATGATTGGATTTTCTCCTGTGATCCTAGGTAAGCTTCTTATGAGGCTGCCATGTACATCAAAAATGTCTATCATGTGTACAACCAACCCTTGAGAATCTCTAATGCTGCTGACCATCCTTAAGTAGTCATCATCTGTCATAGGAACATCCTGCGTTTCATTATAGTGCTTCAATCGAAAACAACGCTGACATAAAATAATGTCCTTTTCAAGAGCAGCTGCTGGCGCGTAGCCAATTTCACCTTTATTTTCAGTTTGAATCTTCGTTCCACAACCCTCGCAATAAATAACTTCCATGCATTAATCCTCCCAGCTGATTTTTCCTTTTGAACGGAAATAATTTAAGATAATCCTTTCAATTCTACGGTTAAACTGCGTAATTTTCGCATCAGACTGGACAATTGGGACAACCAGAATCGTATAGAATCCCGCCGAGTTACCACCAAATACATCAGTAAGCAATTGATCACCAATTACAACAACTTCACTTTTATCAAGGTTCATTTCTTTTACTGCTTTATTAAATGCACGACGCAGTGGCTTTCTTGCACTATAGACATAGGGTGTGCCTAATGGATCTGAAAATACTTTCACCCTATCTTGATTATTGTTGGATATGATTGTCACTTTTATATCTGATTTTTTCATTTGCTCAAACCAAGCAATTACTTCAGGTGTTGCATCTTTAACATCCCAAGCAACCAATGTATTATCAAGGTCTGTTATGATGCCCTTTATTCCACGTTCCTTTAATTCTTCCGCCTTTATATCAAAGATACTTTTAACATGTTGATTTGGTAAAAATTTATTTAACACGCTTACACCTCATTATCCGACTTTCCATTTCATTTCCAATCAGTAATTATCTTATCCTATCATAGCTTAATTAAGATGAAAGATAAACTAAGTAGTGGTAGAAAATATTATTTTACTACAAATTTGATATAAAATCCTGACTAATGTCATTCAAAGAATTTCATCCGGTTAATTATTATTTGGAGCATTGAAGCTAGTTAAAATCAATGATCATTAATTTTGTTCAGAAACCAAAACAAATACCATACACTTGAAACATACAGTTTTTAATACAAATTATGTAGTTATTGTCTAAGTAGAATCAAATCATCTAAATCCACGTATCAAGGGACTGTCTCTCTCAAGGCCCCGCAGCGCAGTGTGGTAGACTAAGAACGCACGTCCTAAGCTTCGAGTCTCATGGGCCTTCCTGCGAAAATCGAAGGATAGTTGGAATGCAGAATTAAATTAGAAGCGCAAAGGTATGATTTCAATTTATTAATACTCTAAATAAATGTAAATGATAACTATATTGTATTTGTACAATAATTATTCCAAATATTAGATGATTTTTTGAAAAATCGTTCGACAAATAGTGACACCCGAAAAAATGTGGATAACTTTACCCACTAAACTAACCTCTATAACACAACATTTATATCGATAATTAACGAATTATACACAAGTTATCTACACGTTCCTGTAGATAAACTAAGGCTTGTCCTGTTTTAGGAAACATGATAAATTATAAATTGAACATTCTCATACAATTTTATTGGGGGATTGTAATATGGAAAACTTATCAGATGAACTGCTTGTCGAATCGTATATTAAAGCTAGAAAATTAAATCTTAGTCAAGACTTTTTATTATTAATCAAAAAAGAAATAGATAAAAGATCACTGACGCCAAAAATTAAACATCTCCGTTAACATACCTATTTTCAACCTTATTTCACCTCTTCTTTTGTCGATTTTTTCATAAATCATGAAAATTTCCTTGGACATACACTATTTCACACGAATAGTCATACATTTTACTATGGGCAATTGCCCAGAAAGGTTTGACCTTAAATTTGTGGAGGTGTATGTTCTTGTCAGGAATTTTATCCGTCCTTGCAGTGCTCATCAAAGAAGCGATGTTTTTTGTTTCTTATATTAAGAACCATGCCTTTCCGCAACCATTATCCTCACAGGAGGAAACAAAATATATCAAGGCAATGCTGAATGGGGATAAGGAAGCAAGGGACAAATTAATTGAACATAATCTTCGACTAGTTGCTCACATTGTCAAAAAATTCGACAATACTGGTGAGGATACTGAAGATCTAATTTCCATTGGTACTATTGGACTCATTAAAGGGGTCGAAAGTTTTTCCGTTGACAAAGGTACGAAGTTGGCGACCTACGCTGCGCGATGTATTGAAAATGAAATACTGATGCATTTGAGAGCTTTGAAGAAAGTTAAAAAGGATGTATCTCTCCATGATCCGATTGGTCAGGATAAAGAGGGTAATGAAATTAGCTTAATTGATATTTTAGAAGCTGAGAGTGAGAATATCATTGAATTTATTCAGCTTAATATGGAAATCAATAAAATGCAGGACTTCTTCCAAGTACTTGACGACAGAGAAAAAGAAGTAATTATTTACCGTTACGGTCTCCATGATAAAGACGAAATGACACAAAGAGAAATCGCGAAGAAACTAAATATTTCTAGGAGCTATGTCTCAAGAATTGAAAAAAGAGCACTAATGAAAGTGTTTCATGAATATTACCGACAAGAAAGAAGTAAACTAATAGATTAACTATACAAAAAACGAAGGAAATCGCCCTATTCTTTGCGACTTCCTTCGTTTTAATCATTTTATATGGATTTTACAACTTTAATAATCAATTGTGCTGCATGTTTAGCCGCAGTCTCCAGAAATTCATCAAAGCTAGTGGACGAATCTTTCCCAGCAATGTCAGAAAGAGCACGAATAACAACAAAAGGAGTTCCGTATTGATGGCAAACTTGAGCAATCGCCGCCGCCTCCATCTCTGCAGCTATCATATCAGGAAAGTTTTCCTGTGCCTCCTCAACCTTTGCTTTGTCTTCCATGAAGGAATCACCTGTTGCAATCAATCCTATTTTATAATCAATATCAAGCTCTTTTACAGCATTTGCGGTGTATTCTACCAGCTCTTTTGAAGCTTCATATGTGGCAGGCAATCCTGGAACTTGACCATAAGCATAATCAAACGCAGTCACATCAACATCATGATGAACAACTTCGCTCGATATCACTAAATCCCCTACTGCAAGCTCTGCATGAAATCCACCAGCAGAACCCGTATTGATGATAGCGTTCGGGGAAAATCGTTCCATCATAATTGTAGTGCCCATAGCAGCATTTACCTTACCTATTCCTGACTTTAACAGGACTACTTCCTTTCCTTGAAGCTCACCTTGTACAAATAGGCTGTTTGCTACGGTAATTTCCGTTTTATTTTCCATTTCATTTAATAAATATGCAATTTCTTCATCCATTGCACCAATCAAACCAATCATTCCGCTACCTCCAGCTGTCATTATATGTGCATCATTTCTTATCATTTTCAACTAAAGTTTCTAGTTTTGTTGGCTGCCATCCCTCATTATCTACCCAAGATAGATATACTCGGTAGGTTTCTGTTTCTTCTCGATCAGAAACAGTCGCGACCACTTTCTGATCTCCACCATTACCAACCCACCATTCAATCATATTATCTTCTGGTATGCCTGTAACCATCGATACAGCCTTCTTTATTTCTATACGGTCTTGTGATCCATTTTCAAAATTTGTTGTATGAGGTCCAGTCTGGCTTGTACCAATTGCTGGCCAATTTCCTGTAACTGCTTCAGATACATTATCATCAGATGGTTCTGCCTCCACCGTAGTCACTTCCTGATCTTCGTCTTCCGCTTCTTCATTGTTATCCTTCTCGTCGTCGGCCTGATCTTCTGAATCCTCTTCTATATCTTCTACTTGATCTGAATCGTTGGATTCATTTTCTTGTTCTTCATCATCCTCATCAACTTCCAAGAAAAGTGACTCATTTTTAGCAGTTTCAGCATCAGTGGTTTCTGCTACTTCGTCCTCTCCACCGCCAAATATCCACATCGCCACCAAAAACAGAACGAGTACAGAAGCGAGTATAAGAGAATAGTTAATAAACTTTGTATTTCTTCTACGTTTTTCAAATTTATTTAAGCGAGAATTTGAATTATTTGTCAATGTTTACTCCCTCCTCTAATAACATTTATAGTATCATATTATAACATTTATTCAGAGTAAATTAGTATTTTCCTTTTTACTTTTTGTTTACGAAATATATATAGTATCGATACAAGTTGTAAAAGTTTCAATAAACATATTACCTATACTAGAGTTTCATCGACATGTACAAGTGAAATAAAATTATTTAGGTAAGAAAATTTACAAATCCTCCTATAATAATAGAAGATAAAAAAGTAGCAGGTATTGCTCCTGCTACTTTTTGTATCATCATTAATTGAAAGTCTATTCCACTTTAGTAATTCTAACTTGGATATCGCCACCTGGAGTAGTCACCGTTACTTCCGCTCCAACTTCTTGTCCCAGTAAACTTTGGGCAATTGGAGAGTCATTAGAAATTTTACCTTCGAAAGGATCTGCTTCTGCACTACCAACGATAGTATATGTTTCTTCTTCCCCGTCTGGTAGCTCTTGGAATGTGACCGATTTACCAAGTGAAACAACATTAGGATTTGAATCCGTATTTTCAATAATTACAGCATTACGTATCATTTTTTCAAGTTGTGTAATACGTTGTTCAACGAATGCCTGCTCTTCTTTAGCAGAATCGTACTCCGAGTTTTCCGATAGGTCTCCGAAATCCCGAGCAATTTTAATTCTCTCAACAACCTCTTGTCGACGGTCTGTTTTAAGATAATGTAACTCCTTCTCTAGTTTTTCTTTTCCCTCAATAGTCATATAATAACTTTTCTCTGTAGACATGTATAAACACTCCTTTTTATAATTCCGACAGTATAAGTAATACACTCGCTTGCATTAAATGTATGCGCTTTGAATGTAAATATGAGAATATACTAACCACCACTATGGCAGAAATTCAATAATATATCAATATATTTTTACAATTAGTTAACTTTTTTCTGTGCTAAGATTGTCTCAATCTTAGACGCCATAATATCAATGGCTACATGATTTTGACCACCCTCAGGTATGATGATGTCCGCATAGCGTTTAGTTGGTTCAATAAACTGCAAATGTGATGGTCTAACTTCATTCAAGTATTGATCGACTACTGAATCCAGGCTGCGTCCTCTTTCTTTTATATCACGTAGTAGACGACGAATAATTCGGAGATCCGCATCCGTATCGACAAACACTTTAATATCCATTAAATCACGTAATTCACTATCTTCTAATATGAGTATTCCTTCAACTATAATGACATCTTTTGGTTCAATATGGATTACTTTGTCTGATCGAGTATGCAGTTTATAATCATAGACTGGCTTCTCTATTGCTTTATGTTGTATCAAGTCTTTAACATGTTGAATCAATAACCCATTATCAAATGCTAATGGATGATCATAATTCGTGTTGAGTCTTTCCTCAAACGATAGATGTCCTTGGTCTTTATAATAATAATCCTGTTCAATAACTAAAACACTTTTATCTGAAAAACGATCAAAGATTGCTTTCGTAACCGAAGTTTTTCCACTTCCGCTTCCCCCGGCAACTCCGATGACCATTGGTTTGCTTGTCACTGGCTAGCGCCTGCCTTTCAATCAATTTTATAGCTAAGCATTACACCGTCTCCAATTGGTAGAATTGATGTAATGTAATCTGGATGTGTGGAGAGTAATTGATTATATTCACTAATCTTCTTTACCATATTTTTATATCTTTTCGGTGCAGCCTCCGGATTTGCTACATAACCTCTAAATAATACATTATCTGTAACTATCCATCCACCCTTATTTAATAGCTGGTGAGCTATATCAAAGAAATCACGATACTTCCCTTTTGCAGCGTCAATGAAGATAAAGTCAAATTTTTTGTCTGCTTCCTGAAGTTTCTGCATAACGTCTAAAGCATCACCAAGATGGACAATAATTTTATTGTCTTTATTCTGTTTACTGATTGTTTCAATAGCCTCTTTATAACGCTGTTCGTCCTTTTCAATTGTAATTATTTCAGAATTGGGGCTTGCTTCCAACATACGAAGTGCGGAGTAGCCTATTGCTGTGCCTACTTCAAGAATTTGTTTCGGTTGATGGATCTTTATTTGATTCAACATAAAATCGATTGCGACACTTTCCATAATCGGTACATTGTTTTTATCGGCATGCTCTTCAAGTGTCATTACCCAATCAGGTTTAGGTGAAACCAACTCTTGCAAATAGGTATGGATACTATCATTTATCATATTCTACCTCTTCTACATAAGATTCTAATGCCGTAAAAGTAGAAATGTGAATCAATCATCCACATTTCTACTCGTCGTCACCCAAATGCTCGGCTTTATTCTGATTATGCTCCTCTAGTGTTTCTGCAAAATGAATGTTACCTTGTCGGTCATGTAGAAAATACAAATAATCACTCTCGACAGGATTTAATACAGCTTCTAAAGAACTCTCAGCGAAATTACTTATCGGCCCGACCGGAAGTCCCTTGACTTTGTATGTATTGTATGGTGATTCAATCTCCAAATCCTCATATAATACACGTTCTGTATGTTCACCTTTTGCATAGATTACCGTCGGGTCGGTTTGTAAAGGCATATCTACATCTAGACGATTATGAAATACACCAGATATTTCATTACGCTGATCAAGTTTACCTGTTTCCTTCTCTATAATGGAAGCGAATGTGATTGCCTCGTGAATCGTCATCCCAGCTTCATCTATTTGTTCAAAATATGGTGCCATCACACTTTGAGTCTGTTCAAGCATCATCTCAACAATAGATTCAATGGACGGATTTTCCTCATAAAAGTCGTAAGTAATAGCGTAAAGGTAACCCTCCAATGGAGTTTTTACATCTTCATGCAAAATTTCTTCTGTCAACAGAAGTGGATACTCATCAATCAGCTGCTTAATGTACTCCTCATCATTTACCTTTTCGAGGAATTCTTCACTAGTAAATGAAAAATGGTTACTATAGATTTCAGCAATTTGCTCTACGGTTAACCCTTCCGGTATCGTTACTCGTTGAGTTGACTCCAATACTAACTTCCCGCTTTTTAAAGACTCGATAATCTCATCGATTGTCATAGAGGGACTGAATGTATAATTTCCTGCCTGAAAATCAGATTCATTTTTAAATTTTATGTAGAAACGAAATATAAGATCGTTTTTAATAATTCCATTTTCTTCCAATATCCCTGCAATCGTTGAGGTAGAAGAACCTATAGGAATCTCAACATCAATTTTTTCCTCACTATTCTCATCAACTGGTTCCAAAGCGGATTTGACGTATGAATATCCGGCTACTCCACCAATTGCAAATAATAATATAAATACGATGAGGATGATAAAGACTATTTTACGAACCGTGTGTGCTTCTTCTCCCCGAGCATTCCGGTTTTCTTTAAATAGCTTTTTGAATTTTCCTTTGCTCATGCACTTCTCTCCCTCTTATTCGATATATTATACTATATCTCGGAAAATAATAAAGTATAATAACGCGTATTGCAATAGAGCAAATACGCACTTGAGCGACGTGTGACTGGACCGGAACCAGCAATACTAATAATAAAGATGCTGATAGTTACAGGGAAAAGCTGATGTCTACATAAGACATCAGCTTTTCATAAAGTGAATCTGTATCTCTTGGAATATTACCTTGTGGAAACACGATTCAACGTTAGATTTCCCTTTTACTATCCCGATTTCATTCGATACATCAAATGGGAGGTCTTATAGCCACAACTGTCATTTACTTTTCTTCATCGGCTTCGTCTGCTAATGTTTCTAACATTTCCTCTACCATTTCCCATTCCTCATCAGATTCTATTGGGAATAAAGAGAGGTCCTCATCATCGTTATCCTTTTCTTCATAGCGGAATGCATAAACTTCCACTTCTTCATCCTCTGCCTGTTCGACAGGTATAACTGCAATATAGGAAGCATTCGTCTCGTCTACTTCGAACGTAAATAATACTTCAAATAAATGTTCATCCCCATTATCATCGGGAATAATGATTCTTTCTTTTTCTTCTAATGCCATGAGGTCACCCCTATTATTTTTGATTCAGATAACCCTGTAAGATCATTACAGCAGCCATCTTATCAATTACTTTTTTCCTTTTTTTCCTGCTTAAATCCGCTTCAAGCAGTACTCTTTCTGCAGCAATGGTGGATAATCTTTCATCCCATAATACTACAGGTATTTGAAATGTCTCTTCAAAATGCTCGGCAAATCTCATTGAAGCCTCTCCACGTTCGCCGATGGTCCCATTCATATTCTTTGGCAAGCCAATAATAGCTTTTCCTACTTCGTGTTCTTCTATGATTTTTTTCAGTTCAGCATCTGCAGACTGAATATCATCTTCTTGCCAATATATTGTTGTAATTCCTTGGGCTGTCCATCCTAATGCATCGCTGACAGCTACACCTATTGTTTTTGTTCCTACATCAAGCCCTAATATTTTCATTTAGTTATTCTGATTTCCTTTTAAATAGTATTTTACTAATTCCTCAATAACCTCATCACGTTCAACCTTACGTATTAAATTTCGTGCATCTTTATGTCTTGGGATATACGCAGGGTCACCTGACAATAAATAACCTACAATCTGATTAATTGGATTGTAACCTTTTTCCTGTAAAGCTTCATGTACGGTAAAAAGAATGGTTTTTATATCGTGATCATACGGCTCCTCTGAAAAATTAAACTTCATCGTCTTGTCAATTGAACTCATTGTGACACCTCATTCCAATTTTTAAGGAAGCACTCAACTCTATCATAAAATCATTATAACCTTTTCAATGCATTGTTACAAATTACTTACTGGTTTATTACACCATTCACATGATCTTTAGCAGTGTTAAGTGCTTCAAGAATTTTCGATGGATCACTTCCTCCAGCTTGAGCCATATCTGGGCGTCCACCACCTCCGCCACCGCAAACGGCAGCAGCTTCCTTAATTAATTTTCCTGCATGCAATCCTTTTTCGACAAGATCCTTGGATATTCCTGCAGCCAATTGGACTTTCTCATTATTTTCTGTTGCAAGAAGTATAACAACAGAACCAAGTTTCTGTTTCAAATCATCCACCATATTCCTAAGCTGATTCATATCCTTCACATTCACATGCTGTGCCAGTACTGGAATGCCACCAATATCTTCTACCTGCTCTAATATGGCAGAGGCTTCAACATTTGCTAGTTTCGAACTAAGTGATTCGTTTTCTTTTTGCAGAACCTTAATTTCGTGCTGTAAATGCTGTACTTTTTCAGGTAATTGAGCATCATCATTGGCTTTTACAAGGTCGGTAACTTGTCTGAGCACATTCATCTTCTCGTTTAAAAATTCATAAGCATTTTTACTTGTTACAGCTTCAATCCTTCTCGTTCCAGCTCCAATTCCACCTTCTGAAACAAGTTTGAACAGTCCGATTTCAGAAGTATTCCTAACATGACAGCCACCACAAAGTTCGATACTGTAATCACCGATCTGCACTACGCGAACAATATCACCGTATTTTTCACCAAATAAAGCCATTGCTCCCATCTCTTTTGCTTCATCGATTTTTTTATAATCAATAACAAGATTGATGGACTGCCAGATTTTTTCGTTTACAATCTTTTCGATTTGTTCAAACTCTTCTTTGGTAACCGCAGCGAAGTGGGTGAAATCGAAACGAAGACGATCTGGAGTAACTAATGAACCTGCTTGATTCACATGTTTACCAAGGACATCTTTTAACGCTTGATGCAATAAATGGGTTGCAGTGTGATTTTTTATAATTGCATTACGAAAATCATTCTCTACAATAGCACGCACTTGCTCAGCTTTTTGCAACTCACCACTTTTAACCGTCACTCGATGGATATGAAGACCTTGAGGGGATTTTTGTACATCTTCAACGTAAGCTGATGCACTTTCTGTGTAAATCCATCCCTTATCGGCAATCTGTCCACCACTCTCTGCATAAAATGGCGTTTCTGATAAAAAGAGCAGAACCTCATCATTTTCTTTTGCAATCTCTGCTTCAGAATCATCTTTTACAATTGCCGTTATTGTAGCGTTCGTTTCCAACGTATCGTAACCAATAAACTCACCTTCTACATCAAGTTCGCTCAATGCTGTGTTTTGGACCTGCATTGAATCAACTTTCTGTCTAGCACTTCTTGCACGTTCCCTCTGCTTCTCCATCTCTTTCTCAAAGCCTTCTTCATCAATCGTAAAGCCGTGTTCTTCTACGTATTCAGCAGTAAGCTCTTTTGGAAAACCGTACGTATCATATAATTTAAATACTGCTTCTCCAGGAAAAACTTTGTTGCCTGCTGACTTTTCCCTCTCGATAATAGTTGTAAGAATATCCAATCCATCATTTAACGTTTCATGGAATCGCTCTTCCTCTAAACGAATAACTTTGGCTATATAATCTTTTTGATTCGACACTTGTGGATAGTATTCCTTCATTATATCTCCAACAATATCTACTAACTCATATAAAAATGGTTTATCTAATCCTATTTCCTTGGAAAATCGAATAGCTCTTCTAATTAATCTTCTAAGAACATAACCGCGTCCTTCGTTCGAAGGTAGTGCACCATCTCCAATTGCAAAGCTGACTGTCCGAATATGGTCTGCAATCACTTTAAATGCGATAGTCTGTTTTTCGTCTTTCCCATATTTAACTTTAGCGATGCTTTCTGTTTTTTCAATGATAGGCAGGAATAAGTCTGTTTCAAAGTTGGTTGGCACATTTTGAATGACGGACATCACTCGTTCCAATCCCATACCTGTATCAATGTTTTTCTTAGGGAGTGGCGTATACGTATCATCAGCATTATGGTTGAACTGGGAGAAGACCAAGTTCCATATTTCTAAATAACGTGCATTTTCTCCACCTGGGTATAGTTCAGGATCATTTGGATCATTCCCATATTCAGGTCCTCGATCGTAAAATATTTCAGAGTTTGGTCCACTTGGCCCTTCGCCTATATCCCAAAAGTTCTCTTCCAACCGGATGATTCTTTCTGCAGGTACTTTAATTTGATTCAACCAGATATCGTAAGCCTCATCATCTTCTGGGTGCACGGTGATTGACAATAATTCCGGGTCAAAGCCGAGCCATTTCTCACTTGTAAGAAATTCCCATGCCCAATGAATTGCCTCCTCCTTGAAGTAATCGCCAATCGAAAAGTTACCTAGCATTTCGAAAAATGTATGGTGCCTTGCAGTGTAACCGACATTCTCAATATCATTTGTTCGGATGGACTTTTGAGCATTTACAATTCGTGGATTCTCTGGAATGACTCTCCCATCAAAATATTTCTTTAATGTAGCGACACCACTATTGATCCATAATAAACTCGGATCGTCATTTGGTACAAGAGAAGCACTTGGTTCAATTTGATGGTCCTTTTCCTTAAAAAAGTCTAAAAACATTTGTCTAACTTCAGCAGAATTTAATTCTTTCATCATTTGATCCTCCTATATATTTACATTCAGTAATCATCTAATCAAACCAATAAAAAAATCCCCTCTCTGCTCTATGCAGGGACGAGATTATTCGCGGTACCACCCTAATTATGAATAGAATGACTACTATTCATCACTTATGCATGTTAACGGTTTGAAACCGACGGGGATTAGCCGTACTCTAGTGTAGCATTCCATGTTTCCATGTGAGGATGTTCTCAGCACTTCATCCCTCTCTGTCACACGAACTCCATGTACTCGGCACTTTCATCATTTTAAAATATGTGTTTAGCGATAGTATAGATAATAATTTTTCTCTTGTCAATCGGTACTAATTAAATATGGTAAATGCTTAAAGATCACCTTGAGAATCGCAAGAACTGGAACAGCAAGAATCATACCAAGTATACCAAACAATTCTCCACCTAGAAGTAGAACAAAGATAATCGCAATTGGATGGATTTTTATGTTCTTCCCCATGATATATGGGGATAAGAGATTGCCTTCAATGACCTGAACAGCAAAAATGGTGATGACTACATAAATTGCAAGGCTTGGTGATGAGGCATACGCAATTATGACAGCTGGAATGGCACCAATTATTGGACCAAAGTATGGAATAATATTGGTTAAGCCAAGTAAAATGGAAAGCAAAAGAGCATAGGGCACATCAATCCATTTAAATATGATTAAGGTGACCAGTACAACAAATATACTTACGATAAACTGTCCCCTGATATAACCTCCAAGTCCTTCATCAATTGCATAGACCATTCGTTTTACTCTAGCATGGAGTCTTTTCGGTATAAACCTTTTGATGAAATTCTTCATCAACTGATAATCCTTAATATAATAAAATACGAGGACAGGGATTACAGTTATGATAATAATCATATCGAAAATATGCAGAAATCCATCAACGAGCCTCGTCAATAACATATCCAATGAATTTTCCAAACTGAGGAGCAGTTCATCAATTTTATCGTGTACCGTCTCAGGGAGAAATGCAGTATAATCATACAGATTGTTAATTGAAGCCTCATACAATTCTATAAATTGCGGGAAGTTGTCGATCAAATCTTTCATTTGATGAATTACCAAGGGATAGACACGATAAAATAAAAATCCGATACCTCCAAAAAATAGAACATAAATAATCAAGACAGCAAGCCCTTTATGAATTTGCTGCCGATCTAAAAAAGCAATGATCGGAAAAAGTAGATAGGCAATAAAAGCAGCAATAAAAAAAGGCAGTAGAAGCCGCCATATAAAGGAGAAAAGCTCCTTAAAGTAAGGATAAGTTATTAAGATCAAAAAAGAAAATACTAAAAGTAAAATACCAATCAATAAAATATATATTAGTTTTTTTCCATCTATCCGGTGAAGCAATGGCAACACTCCAAGAGACTTATTTTAATCACGATATTCAGGATAGCAATCTATCTTCTGATATCGTTCTTTCTTCTTCGGGAAATAAGTCATTTAATGGACTTAAGCTGCCATCAGGTTCTATTTGATTCATATTAAGCTTCCCTTTTTCAATAGAAAGTTCAATATAACACGTCCAACAATAGTATAATTGAACGCCTATCTTACCAAGGTTCTTCCCTCGACAGTTAGGACAGTGCATTCTACATCATCTCCACGGTCAGTATATAACACTATCCTAACCGTATTTCGAGAGGTCTATACCTATTTTACATAAAATCATAAGGATCGAGTGCTTCTGATTCTTCAGATGAATCTACTTGAGGTTCTATTTCAATTCTTTTTTCAAGCTGTTCAATTAACGAAGTATAACGCTGATTCGTATCGATGGTGGTAACTCCACGCATAAAAGCTGAGCTATCTCCACATATAATGAGAGATTCCTTGCTTCTTGTAATTGCTGTGTACAATAAATTTTTCCTGAGCATACGATGATAGGAAGAAATAACAGGCAATACGACAATCGGAAATTCACTGCCTTGTGATTTATGAATGGAGATACAATAAGCATGCATAAAGTTCAGGAAGTCTTGTCTTTCATACACCACTTCCCTCTCATCGAATGCAATAACTATTTGATCCTTCTTTTCTTTGTTCTCTTTAGCGAAGAAAATCGCTACAACCTCTCCAATATCTCCGTTAAACACACCATCTTCAGGTTGATTAACTAGTTGAATGACACGGTCGCCTACACGGTAAGAAACATCAGAAACTTGGATTTCCCTTTTCTTATCTGTTTTTGGATTGAGCATTTGCTGTAATTCTTCATTAATCCGATTGATTCCTGCTTCTGTCTTATAAATCGGTGCAAGAACTTGAATATCATTCGTATCAATACCTTTATCCATCGCATGTTTAAAGATTTTTGTGATTGCCTCTACAATTTGGTTATTATTTACGGAGAGAAAACTGAAATCCTTTGCTTTTTTCAATGATTGTGGAGTTAGAGCATTGTTTTTTATTTCATGGGCGAGTTCAATTATTTTTGAACCTTCTTGTTGACGATAAACCTCTTGTAATCTTACAACAGGTATTTTATCACTTGCCAGCAGGTCAGATAGAACTTGACCGGGACCTACCGAAGGCAGTTGGTCTTCATCACCTACCATTAATATTTGCATATCATCAGGAATAGCCTTAAATAGATGATTGGCCAGCCAAATGTCGACCATAGAAAACTCATCAACAATTAAAAAACGGCCAGATAATTGTTCATGTTCATCTTTATCGAAACCATCTGTTCCATTCCAACCAAGCAAACGGTGAATCGTATATGCCGGCAACCCAGTTGATTCACTTAAACGTTTGGCCGCCCTCCCAGTCGGAGCAGTCAAAACAAAAGGAAACTCAGCTTTCTTCTCATAATCATCGATATCGAGGGATACATCATGGATAGCTGCATACGCTTTTACAATCCCTTTAATTACAGTAGTTTTACCTGTACCGGGCCCACCGGTTAGGATCATAATCCTTGAGCTTAGTGATTTTTCAATCGCATGAAATTGTTCTTTACCATAGCTAAGCACTTCTTCTTCCTCGATTTCACCTGTAATTTTCATCAGTTCTGCGAGAGTCGTTCTATCTTCAAGCTCGCTTTGCATAATCCTATTCAGGTTCGTCGCAAAACCATCCTCAGCATAATACAAGGAAGGCAAGTATACGTTCCCATCATGTATAATAATTTTCTTTTCTATATTTAAAGTATCCAATTGCTCCATCACTACTTGTTCTTCTATTTGGAACCCTAATAATTGGATGACTTCTCTTATACAATAGTCATATGGTAAGTACACATGTCCATCTTGCATGCTTCTTTGCAAGACAAATACACAACCAGCACCAGTACGAGTAGGGTGGTCGACTGCGAGCCCGTTCATTCTTGCAATTCGATCCGCAGTTTGAAAGCCAAAACCTTCAATATCGAAAACAAGTTGGTAAGGATCATCGGCAAGTTTGATAATAGCATCTTCTTTATACTCTTGATAGATTTGTTGAGCCATTTTTAAGCCGATCTGATAATTTGAAAGAGTGATTGCGATTCTTTCAAACCCTTGATGCTCTTCTAAACTTTTATGTAATTGGTCACGCGTCTTTTTAGTAATACCCGGAATCCCATCCAGGCATTCCGGGTCTTCTAAAATATGAGAAATAGCATTTAAGCCAAGTTTATCTACTATCTTTGTTGCAGTCTTTACACCAATGGAATAAAAAAGATCACTGGAAAGGTATGAAATCAGGCCTTCCTTTGTATCAGGAATATAAGTTTGGTAGGAGTCGACACGATACTGCATCCCAAATCGTGCATGTTGTTCAAAGGTTCCATAGAAATAGTACGAATTTTCTTCCGTAAGTTCAGAGAAATAACCTTTAACAACAATTTCTTTTTCATCATATTCTTCATTTGTATCTTCAATCTTCACTTTAATGATTGAGAAGTTCTCCGACTGATTTTGAAAAATTGTATAAAGAACGACTCCTCGTATATATCCCTTTTCATTTTGCTTTTTTTCTTCCATTTGTAAAACCTCTCGTTTCGTTATAGCTAAAATTTTACATGCTGGCTTCTTCGCCATAACATCTCGCACCGCTATTCATTATAGTTGAGGTGCGGGACATTAAAGATTTTCTAAAAATTCTTCCACCTGTTTCTTGCCGTTAGCAGCCAAATAATGGTCAGATTGGTTTTGAAGGGCCGTATCAAAATAAGCTAACGCTTGTTTTGCATCTTCTTCAAAAACAGCAATTACTCCTAAATTATAGTAAGCGTCACTATGCTCTTTATCAAAATCGATTACTTTCGTAAAAACACTCTTCGCTTCATCAATTAACTGACATTGGGCAAGAGACAAACCGTATTGAAAAAGATAATTTGTTTCCCCTGGTTGTAATTCTGTAGCCCGTAATAAATATGGCAATGCTAAACGAAACTCTTCTTTATTCTGCAACGATAGTCCCAACAAGTAATAAACATGAGCATCCTCAAGACCTTTATCCAAAGCATGCTGAAGATATTTTGCAGCATGTTCAAATTGATTTTGTTCAAAGTACAGATTACCAAGGCCATAATATGCAGTAGCGGCATTTTCATCCAAATCGATTGCTTTTAGAAAAAAGCGCTCTGCACGTTCGTTTTCTTGCAGCTCTACTAATAGGTTCCCAAAGTTTATATACCCTAATGGATCGGACGGATTTTCTTCTATTATTTCATTAAATAATTTTGCTGCTTCTTCGTATTTTTTTTCTTGCATCATACGAATGGCTTCTCTATTTTTCTCCATGTATAAACCCCTAACTCAACCTACATACTCAAGGTGCTGTTCTTCCTTGATCACTTTATCAATAGTCGCTCCACCAAGACATACTTCACCATCATAAAATACAACAGCTTGTCCTGGTGTAATCGCACGCTCCGGTTTGTCAAAATCTACACGGACTTTATTATCTTCCAATACAGTGACTGTCACTTTGCTATCTTTTTGACGATATCTGAACTTCGCTGTGCATGTAAACTTTTCTTTTACCACTTCTGGGTTGATCCAATTTACATCCGTTGCAGTCAATGCATCTGAATATAATTTATCATTCGCATAACTTTGCTCTACATAAAGAACATTTTCTTTTAGATTTTTCCCAACAACAAACCATGGGTCCCCAGCTCCACCGATTCCAAGACCTTGCCTTTGCCCGATAGTATAGTACATGAGTCCATCGTGTCTTCCCTTCACTTCACCAGCAAGTGTCTGCATTTCACCTGGTTGTGCTGGAAGATATTCACTAAGGAATTCTTTGAAATTCCTTTCACCAATAAAGCAAATCCCTGTAGAATCTTTTTTTGTAGCAGTTGCCAGATTATTCTTCAAAGCAATCTCGCGTACTTCTGGTTTATTAAGGTGACCTAACGGAAACATGACTTTATCCAACACGTCTTTTGAGAGCTGGTTAAGGAAATACGTTTGGTCCTTATTTTCATCAACGCCGCGGATAAGTTCTACTCTTCCGTCTTCCCTTCTGACTTGAGCATAATGTCCAGTGGCCAAGTAATCTGCACCTAAAGAAATTGCATGATCAAGAAACGCTTTAAATTTAATTTCCTTATTACACATAACGTCAGGATTTGGAGTACGGCCTGCTTTATATTCATCTAGAAAATAAGTAAATACTTTATCCCAATATTCTTTTTCAAAGTTAACGGAGTAGTAAGGGATATCTAATTGATTACATACACGGACAACGTCATCAAAGTCTTCGGTCGCCGTACACACTCCAAATTCGTCAGTGTCATCCCAGTTTTTCATAAAAATACCGACAACATCATAACCTTGTTCTTTTAGAAGTAAGGCGGCAACCGATGAATCGACACCACCACTCATCCCGACAACCACTCTAATATTTTTATTATCGTTCATTTCTATCACAATCCTTAATTTGTTAATCTTCGTATAATCTTAGCGATCCGTTTCGCTGCTTCGATTACATTCTCTTTCGTATTTGCACTACCGAAACTAAACCGGATGGAATTTGTTGTACATGGATTATTTTCTCCAAACATCGCACTCAAAACGTGTGAAGGTTCAACGCTACCGGCTGTACAAGCACTTCCACTAGATGCTGCAATTCCAGAAAGGTCCAGATTCGTTAACACCTGTTCTACATTTGTCCCTGGAAAGCTTATATTGACGATCGCACTGATCGTGTTCTCTTGTTCGCCATTTAATGTAAACTCAATATCTTCTTCTCTTAATTGCTGAACAAATAATTCTTTATATAGTTGGTACTGTTTGTTTCTTTCTTCACGCTCTAGCTTGACAAGCTCTATTGCTTTACTAAATCCGACAATCGCAGCAACATTCTCTGTACCAGCTCTTCGTTTTCTCTCCTGTTCTCCTCCAAAAGATAAATTTTGAACTGGAACGGATTCATGGGCATATAGAAAACCGACACCTTTTGGCCCATTGATCTTATGAGCTGAAGTAGTCAATAAATCGACTTGAAGCGCATTTACATCGATTTCCAACAAACCATATGCTTGTACGGCATCTGTGTGAAAATAGGCTTGATGTTCTTTTAAAATACTTCCTATTTCTTCTATTGGTTGAATAACACCCGTTTCATTATTTACGTACATGATTGAAACGAGGATAGTATCCTCACGCAGAGCTTTCTCTAGCTCATCTAATGAAATACGCCCTGTTTCACTGACTGATAAATAAGTTACGTCAAATCCAATGGATTCCAAATATTCAGCAGTATGAAGTACAGCGTGATGTTCTTGGGCCGTTGTAATAATATGATTCCCTTTGTCACGGTTAGCCAACGCAGTACCGATTAAAGCGATATTATCCGCTTCTGTACCCCCGCTCGTAAAGTAAATCTCTTTTTCGTTTGCGTTGATGCTGGATGCAGCAAGCCTCCTTGCTTCATCTAACATCTTTCGTGCTTTTCTTCCATAAGAATGGACACTGGATGGGTTACCAAAGACTTCTTGGTAAACTGTAATCATTTCGTTTGCTACTTCTGCAGCTATTGGCGTTGTAGCTGCGTGGTCTAAATAAATCTCTTTCATAGGAGAATTCCTTTCCTTATTCATTAGATATAGAACATGTATGCTTCTTCTGTTTCATTATCATCAGCCTGAATTAAGTCCTCTAGGCTCGTATTATCCAGTACCCCACGAATGGCATCACGGATTTTTATCCATAATGCTTGTTGGGCAGGTTTTTCTTCTTCAATACCCTCCACTAGTGTGATTGGTCCTTCCAATACACGGATGATGTCACCAGCAGAGATTTCTGTTGGTTCCTTGGCAAGTTTATAGCCTCCGTAAGCACCCCTCACACTCTTAATAAGACCGGCGTTCCTAAGAGGTGCAGCTAGCTGTTCTAAATAATGTTCAGATAGATTATTCTCTTGGGCAATGGACTTCAATGACTTCGGTCCTTCCCCATATTCCTTTGCAAGTTCAATCATTATAGTTAATCCGTATCTTCCTTTAGTTGTAATTTTCATACTTTGCACCTCTTTACAATATAAGTCATCACTATACGAGAAAATTAAATTACTGTCCAATAATCAGCGTTTAATTCCAATCGTTCATTGTATACTATTCGCTATTATAACATGAATTATATCTCTCTTGCATTTCTGCGATTTCAAGCTTAAGCTTTAATTATATAACTAATAGAAATACCTTACAGCCGTTTTATAACATATGGATTATAATCCATTCGTTATGTCACTGGCAATGAAACTAGATAATGACAAAGGACGGTTTAAATGAAACGACAACCATTAGCTTTACGTATGAGACCTACTCACATTTCGGAAATTATCGGGCAGGAACACCTTGTCGGTGAAGGTAAATTGATTCACCGGATGGTCAAAGCAAATATGCTCGCCTCTATGATACTATTCGGCCCTCCCGGCACTGGTAAAACGTCAACGGCGGTTGCAATTGCCAAAACAGCTGGTTTGCAAGTGAGATTGCTTAATGCGGTAACACATAAAAAGAAAGATATGGAGATCGTTGTCGAGGAAGCCAAATTAAGTGGACAAATCGTCCTTATTCTTGATGAGGTCCATCGTTTGGATAAGGCGAAACAAGACTTTCTTCTTCCTCACTTGGAAACGAACTTGATTACTCTTATCGGTTGTACAACTAGTAACCCATATCACTCTATAAATCCTGCAATCCGCAGTAGGTGTCACCTCTTTGAACTGCATTCTCTAGAACCCAAACATGTTAAAGAAGCATTACTAAGAGCTATCGAAGATGATACCCGTGGCTTAGGAAAGATGAATATTGAGTTGAGTGAGGATGCACTCGAACATTTCTCAACCAGTTCAAACGGGGACTTGCGTGCAGCTTTAAACGGTCTTGAGCTTGCAGCCATGTCAACCCCGGCTAACGATGACGATATCATCCAGATCAATCTTGAAGCTGCAGAAGAATGTATGCAAAAGAAAAGCTTTTCACATGATAAAGATGGAGATGCCCATTATGATGTCCTCTCCGCTTTTCAGAAATCCATTCGAGGCAGTGATGTTAATGCTTCGCTTCATTATTTAGCTAGATTAATTGAAGCAGGTGATCTTGATAGTATCGCGAGAAGAATGTTAGTAATCGCATATGAGGATATCGGATTGGCAAATCCGCAGGCCGGTCCAAGGACTCTTGCAGCTGTGCAATCTGCTGAAAGACTAGGTTTTCCAGAAGCTAGAATTCCCCTGGCAGTTGCTATTGTTGAACTAGCTTTGTCCCCGAAATCCAATAGCGCTTATAAAGCTTTAGATTCTGCACTTAGTGATGTACGATCCGGAAAAAGTGGTGATATTCCACTGCATTTAAAAGATAGCCATTACAAAGGGGCAAAAGAACTAGGTAGAGGGGTGGAATATAAATACCCACATAATTATGATGGCGGCTGGGTCTCTCAACAATATTTGCCAGATCGAATTAAAAGCAAAAAGTATTATCAACCAAAAGATACGGGTAAATTCGAATCGGCAATGAAGCAAGTTTACGAAAAAATTCTACGAGAGTTAAATGATTAACGTATAATTCCTTTTTCTTGAGGTAATAATAACTATCAACATGATAATCTAGTTTTTCTCATAATGAAAAAAACGTTCAGTAAGCATGTTGGAATCCGTAATCATAGTAACCGCTAAACTCCAAAGCGAAGTTTCTAGTCTGAAATGCCGTCTGGATGAAAGAGCGATTACAAATCGAATACCAACTGAAGCAGAACGTGTTCCATGAGAAAAAATTATCAGATGGATATATTTATAATCTACTATACCACGAGAAAAAGGAGTTGGGTAAGATGGCTAAAGTCAGACAGGATGCTTGGTCCCATGAAGATGATTTACTATTGGCAGAAACCGTACTGCGTCATATTCGAGAAGGCAGTACACAGCTTAATGCCTTTGAGGAAGTTGGGGACAAGCTCAACCGGACATCTGCCGCTTGTGGCTTTCGCTGGAACGCTGAAGTCCGTAATAAATATATTAATGCGATTGATCTTGCAAAAAGACAACGAAAAGAATTAAAAAGAAAACAAGCGAGGCAAAATGTCAAGTCTCTCGATAAACCAACCACGCCTGTCACCAATACAGGTAACCAGGTAGAATACTCTAGTGAGCTAACTTTTGATATGGTTCTAACATTCTTGAAAAACTTAAAACAAGATTATTACGCTTCTAATCAATCAAAAGCAAACATGGAGATTACCTTAAAAGAAAACCAACAACTAAAAGAGGAAAATGCCCGTCTGGAAAAACAATTAAAACAGACAGAAAAACAATTGGAGACCATGCAGGAAGATTACCAGACATTCATTCAAATTATGGATCGCGCTCGTCGCATGACAGTATTGAATGATGAGCGTTCATTTACTTCCCCTAGTTTTAGGATGGATAAAAATGGAAACTTGGAGCAACTAGCGAATCCCTCTAATTAGTTGCTCAATAAAAAAACACGCAGAACCCTCTGCGTGATTTTTTTATTACAAATCCCGATCGTGCCGTCCATGTAAAGTTTTGATCCCGCTATTAGCAGGTGGGTGCCCTGTTCCATACTGCATATATTCGTCCGGTGGACGGGATGAAGCATGGAAACTCCAGGCTCCCTTTCATCTGTTGTTCGGTCAATACACTTTGTATGAACGTACACATCAGGATTACTGAATTATTTATTTATTTGTAAATTTATATTAACATAGTTATTTTTATTTATCAATTCATTCCCCATAAAATAAACGAAGGAATTATATTTCTAATTTAGTAGAGGTTTACCCCCAATTATAATAAATAAACTTTATTTCAAATAGCTAATTCTTCATATTGAAAATTGAGGCTGGGACATAACTAGCCGAAAACAGTAATTAAAAAGGATCCAAGCAATCAAAACTTTGCTAGGATCCTTTTTTGAGTCAAATTTATCATTATCGGTCTTTA
>NZ_JBHUDE010000163.1:0-70376 GCF_042678205.1 Oceanobacillus luteolus | reverse complement strand
GGTCACCGTCCATTCCAGCGGAATGTCGTGTACCAAATAAAACTAAATAAATCATAACAATAGTCCACATCTAAAACTAGGTGTGGATTATTTGACGTTTACTTTATTTACATATATTTCAAATCTAACTTTTGAATTTACTTTACTATATCTATTTTAGCAAGTGTTTTAATAACACCACATAAAGTTATGCGCTGCTGCTAATACATGTGTAAATTTTCTTCCAATTCGACAATATAAATCATATAAACGTTGACATAACAACAAAAACAGGGACTTCAATTCACATATGAATTGAAGTCCCTAAAGGCTATGATCTTTAATTTTTTCTTCTCGTTAACCGAACCAGTTAGAATTAAATATCACCTTGTTTATATTCTTCATACTGCATACACTCATAATGTTTAATATCGATATCAAAAATGTCCTTTATAGACTCTACAATCATTTGCTTATATGATTTTCTCATCCAATCGACCACAAATGTATTTTGACAATAGATTCGAACTGCTTGCTTCTCAATATCTATAACTATAATAGAATCCCTTATCCAAACATCAAAAGATGGTTTAGAGATTTTACTCTCCAAGTCTTGTTGAATCATCATCCATCTTTCCTGCTGTTCAGTGGATAATTGAGAGAGTATGTATTCCTTCATTTTTCCTTGTTGCTTTAAGGTTTCTTCCTTATCCTTCTGATGATTAGATTTCATTACTTGAGAAGATTTCATTAAATCATTAATAAAGACTTCCGGATCAAAGTTTTCATCTAGATCAATACCATTTGCTCTGGCCAAGAACTTATCATGTTCTTCTTGTATTTCTTTGGGCAGCTGCTCAATCAAATCTTGAGATAGGAGCGGTATATATCTACGAACTTTAAAGAAGGGACTGGCAAAACCGTTATTACGCTTTTTATCGATACGATTTATTTTAGCAATGAAGCCATGTTCCTCGAGAATATCCATGTATTTAATAATTGTGGCCTTGCTACCTTTTTTCATTTTTCTTCGTATAGTTTCCATATTCGGGAAGCAGAAGTCCTTTCCACCATAACAATATCTTTTTAGGTGAATATAAATCATAACTGCCTCCGACCCCATGACAGCTCCCCAGAAGTCGAGGAGGTAATTATGTATTAAGGTGAAATCTTCTGCAGCGGTACGAACATCTTGACCGTAATTATCTAGATTCAATGCTTTTACATCTTCAAAACTTAGCTTCTGCTTCTCTAAGATTGGTTTACGGTTATGAATAATTTTACCATTTCTTTTTGATTCAACGATTTCATATTCACCTGTTGGCACATAGCGGAAATGAATATAACGGTCCTCATTATAATTGGAGTACAGATCAAATTGTTCCTCCATCTTTACTAATCCCCTTTCGCCCATCCCAATCTATAAACTGGCGAAAAAAGAATTCTATACTTTGACATTTATATTTTCTATGTTAGAATATCCATATAATAATTAAAGTAAAGAATCCTATCCAGCTACCTGTTTTATGTAATCTATCAGCGGCCAAACTGTAGAGATTAAATAAAACGAATGGATGGGTTTTTTTTATTTTTGTTTGTTTTATTATGTAAAATTTTTTGTGTATATCTATCATACTATCAAAAAATGTATGATTATACTAGATTTAACAATATAGGCCATTAAAAAATCCCTTAACAAATAGACCTCTGCTGAGGATTATTTATTAAGGGATTTCCTTATTTTATTTAATTGATGAAATTATATCATTTTTTATTAGAAAACTGAATTGGTTAATGCTTTACTAATTCTAATTTTTTTCTATTCGCTCGTCTTTTCTTTAGAGCTTCTTTAAATTCAGGAGAATCATTGGCTCTTCTGTATTCGACATTTGCATTTAGGTAAAGCATTTTTGCTACATCCTCTAACCGTTCGTTGTTCACGTCACCTAATAGTTGACGAACTAGTTCCTTAGTTGCTTTATGATTTAAGAACGGTTCAAACATCATTGCTTTTTTTACAACATAAAGAGACAATCTGGTAGTTTCTAAGCGGTAATTGGTTCCACCATTCGCAAGAAAGTTATATTGTTTTTCTAAGCTGTCAAATAATGAATCCAGATAATTATTTCTTAAACTAGCCATAGCGATTCCTCCTTACCTTTATTATATATCTTTTTCCTCAAAAATGTTATCTAATTCATGTATATTTAGAAAAGGATCGTTAATATTAAGAACATAAGGTTTATATTCCTCAATTAAATCATTTAATTTTGTTTTATCACATTGATTCAATAAATTTGTACTCTTAAGGTCATTTAAATCTTTTTCCCGCTTTGAGAAGATTTTACAACAAGCGAGCAACTCAAGAGATGGAACGAAAACCTCAATATTGGTAAATCCGGTTCCTTCTAGCTTAAATAAGTTCTCTTCATTAGTCAAATCTTCCATTGGTGGTACATCCATCACACCACCAACCGTTTGAATACCGTATTTTGATAACGAACCCGAAAGTTTTTCAAAATCAGACGATGCAATTGTTTCAACATCAATATCCGTTGTAGGACGAAAGGTATCACCTTGAAGACCGAGGTTAAGCAATATACCTGAACCTCCTAATATGACTAACTTTGCATGTATATCATTTAAACTGCAATGAACATCTAATTCCTCTAACTTATTTATTACTTCATCCACTGTTTCAAAAACCTCTTTAAAACTCAAATTGGTCCACTCCGCATCATTTAGTATTTCCTCGTTGACAGTAGTATATACCCTTTAATTTATTATACTTATGGTCAACAATTAATTAAACCTTATGAAAAAGGGAATTAAGTAAAACTCAATTCCCTTTTAATTAAGCTAGATTATTTTGTCTAAGATGAATGAATAAAATATCAAAGTATGTGTTAATTTTTTTCCTTTCTTCTCCAATTGGAAAAGCTTTAGAATCATTTGTACCACAAACAAGATAATCGTTTTTCATGTCATTATCTTTTAGTAAATCCTCTATATATGCCTCAAAAGCTCTTGCAGCAAGTTCTACATTACTGCTCCAGTATTTACCTTCCTTATTACGATCTAACTCAATAGCATTGTTATAAAATTGAGTTCTATCAGTTGGTACTGGTATTTTTTCAAGTCTTTCACCGGTTTCTTGCTCATGTAACCAAGCCAGAGCTTGTATCTTTTTGACGAATTCACGCTCATTCTTATTTATTTCATTTTGTTTTATTTTCTCGTAATCTTTTGCGTTGAGAAAAGAAGGTAAAGAATAAGTGAGTTTTCGCTCTAATTGTTCATTAGACTGAATTTTTAGCTCAACGATAACCTCTGATAAGCTATCTTTTTCTTTGTAAAGATTTGCTAATGAAGAACCAATTCGCCATCTATCGTTAGGCTTGTTTGTGTTATCTATTAGTCTGAGACTTGTGCCTTCTTTAATAGCTTTCATTAAGCCTTGAAAAGTATCAATAATGAGTGGAGAAATTGAATTTCCCGCTCCGCTCCAATCTGATAGATAACCAGTCAAACCATTCTGATACGAGTGCGAAACATCGTACAAGTAATTATCTAGAGCATGAAACCATTCGTGAGCCATGATACCCAAAGAACCACGATTACGAGTAAGATTGATAACCTTTCTAGCAGGCTCATAATGTCCTAATGCAGAACCCCTTCCACGACTACCATAGGCCATTGCTAATGAACCATCTAATGAAACACTCTCTTTATGTTTCAATCTTAAGATATCAATTAAATCATAAAAAGCTTCAGAACTTCTAAAAATGTGATTTGCTCCGATTTCATCATTAGTCCAGTTTCCGAATTCTACACCACGGAAATTAAATTCGTTCATTAACTGTTCGCCGGTACGAATCATTGAAACTCTTCCTCCATAGCGGTCAGGACGTTCTGGAAACTCCCTTTCCCAAACAGGCTTGTTCGCTGTACGCTTTTTAATAGCCTTTTTTGGTGACAATAGATCCTCCCAGGACTTCACTTTCTTCTCCACATTATTAATTGTCGCGTTTGCACTGCTAGCGTTAATAAAAAAGTTTGTAAAACTTTTCCCTAGAACACGTAATGGAGTCTTAGATGCTATTTCAATGTTTTTAAGTTGTTTTTTATAAGCCCTTAAATCTTTCTTCGCTTTAGCTTTTTCCTCTTCATCACTGTTGGATTTTAGAATGTGCTCTGCGTATCCAATTCTATTCTTGACATAGGAAGGGTCCAATTTTTCATATCTCATGTGACTACGAATTTCGTAAACCCACTCCACTAATTCATCTAAGGTGAAAATATATTCCAACTCGAATTGAATAAAATTAGCAGCACGTAAGAATTGTTGTCTACTCTCAGCAGAATCGTTAGCAGGAATTTTATCGATCCGTTGAATCAATAACTGTTTAATTCTTGCTACAACCGGTTCTGTTCCTCTCTCTTTTTCATCTTCCAAACTAAAATGTTTGAATAACTCTGTTTTTGTAATCATTTCAGCAGCTGTAACAGCGGAAAGACTTTCAAGTTCTTTTAAGTTATTTTCCGTATGCGATTCCTCAAATGCTTTTCTCAGAGCGGCTTCATCTTTTCTTGAACCACCTACTTTTTCACCAACGTCGTAGGCGACTTTACGATTTGCTTGTGCTTCTGAACGAATGTCCTTTGTTTTTCCTTTATTATTAACAAGTTCTATATCAAAAAGATTCATTTGTGCTCCCATTTTAAATTTCCTCTCCTTAAATTAATTATGAACGGCTAGCAATTTCTGACATGCTATTCATTAGTTCATCAATTCGGTGTTGTATATTAAAATCATTAGGATCTTCCCTAACTTGTACCTCGCGCAAAACATGCATCAGATATACAGAAGCATGGTACATAGAAAGTTTATTTTGCTTGATATCATTGATTAACGATGTCTTAATATATTTCTCAACATAGTTAAGCGCTTGATCCAAACCTAATACAAATTCACAGACTTCCTCTATTTTTTCCATTCGGGTAGCCACTGTAATAACCTCCTAAAGAAAAAGAGGAACTAAGCATATGCTCAATCCCTCTATCCCTCATTTATTTTATTTAATTCTTCTTGATAAGAATAAGAGTAGACATTATCCTCTGCTACATTAGCGTTGTAAACAATCTCTAATATATCTCTTTCACTTGAATTTGGATTCCTTTTTGTTAAATCTACAAATACAAATGATAAATACATATCATTTTCAACCATCCTTGCCATTGCTTTAGGATTAAATTCCATGAAAATTACTCCTCACACAAATTTTTTGATTGTACCATCTGGTAGAATTGCCTTTATGGAGACATTACGTTTCGTAGTCTCTGTAACAATCGTTTTTTTGCTGTTTTTTAGGTGTTCTACCTCTGTATTAGTTTCTGTTTCCACTACCTCCATACCTTGAACAAGATGATAATGGTCACCGGACCCCAACTCTCCATTGATTACTCCGCTCGCAAGTAACAAAGCTAACTGGCCTTGATTCGGAGGTAAGATAGGATCTCCACCGATAGTTAAGGTTGGTGTAGCTGCACGATTCTTAAATATCTCAAAACCTTTCGAGGCTAAAATGCCAGCCGTAAACTCATTCTTATTTCTAAGTTTAGAGTAAAAGGTTTTAATCTCTGTCTTACCTTCAGGAATAGACCAAACTTTTCGACCAATCATTTGATTAATTGGTGTGACTTTCTTCGCAATCCATTCTTCTGAATCCATTTTTAAAAGAAATTCATATAGTGCTTTTCCTCTATCATCAAAACGTTTAAATTTACCCTTCTTTTTATGGCCGATAAAAACGCATTGGCGAAAATCAGGATAATCTTCTGAAGAAAATGACATGATACCACAATCTTCATAATTGGTAGCTAGGTGTCTAGCTATCTTAGGGTTCGCAAATTGGTAAGAGGGAATGATGTAGACCATTATTCCCCCTTCCATGAGATAACGAGTGTTTCTATTTAACTCGATATATTCTTTCCGTTCCACTTTTGTGTTATCATCGACCTTCATAGTATCGTCATATGGCGGATTCAAAAATAAAAAGGAAAAACTGTTATTGCTAATAACCATCGCTTCGATAGGTGATTGAACTACCTTAGTAAGTTCATTTTTAGCAGCAGCAGCTCTTCCTTTATCTAATTCCACACCATAAGTATGGATTTCAGTCTCGTCATTTGTTGAAGGTACGGTCTCGGCTAATTGGCTAAGTATCTTACCTTCACCACACGTTGGATCGAACCATAAACCGCTCCCCTCGGTTTTTAACAGATTTGCAATATATTCACCTTGTCGTTCCGGAGTCGCAAAAAAACCAGAACGTATTTTAGAACCAATATGGGCCATTATTATTTCCTCCTACTGTTTGATCAGTATCTACCAATTACTTCAATATATTGATTAACATCAGACATAACCTCTACGGTTGTTGATTGGCTACGAATAAGCACCCAATACCGAATGACTTCCGAGTTTTCCAATTGACTTGCTTCCACATCATCTTCATTGATATCATAAGCTTCCATGAGCTGTTTGAACTGGCTTTGTGTCCCCTCTACTACTAATAGATGTTGATTCATAATAGATATCCCCTTTTATAAAAACACCTTACAGGCCTGTAATATCTAGCTGTAAGGTGCTTTCACATTTAATTTATTTCATCTATACACATTGTATAAAATAGTATCCTCTTATTACTCTAACCATCGGTAACTCTTCTTTGAGTTCGATTGTTTTTTCCTCACTCGCTTTTATAGGTAAAGCTTTAGCATTTTTCTTGACTTTACCAGTTTTCGGAGTGAAAACATCATCTTCATTCAACCAACCTTGGTCAGTTAATACAAAGACTCTCATTTTCATACCCTCCTATGAAAATACAGAATAAGTTTTTTAAAGTGTTATTTCTTGTAATTCCTCTAGATTGATCCATTTTTGATTAAAATATAAACCTTTATTTTCATGAACCAATTCTTCACTTTCATTTGGAGCAGCATCCATATCTGATTTGGAAACCAATTCCAATAGATTAGAACCACGGATGCTCTCCTTTAACTCTTCAAAAGAGCTGCTGTGATGAATTAAAACCTCGCTATGGGAATGAAATATATGCACTGCATAATCAGTTTCTATTTCTTCACCATTTGCATTAAGATTTGATATCTTTACATACTCTACGTAAATGTTATTTTGAGTCATGATTATTCCTCCCAAATATTTGTAATGATTATAGTAAATTACTACCTAAAACGTGAAAAAGAGGGTATTAGCAATATTATTTTGCTAAAGACCCTCTGCGTTTAGGAGTATTCAAGACAATTAACAGAATATTCACTCAAAAGGGCAGATCATCATCTGAAATGTCTATTGGTTCTCCTTGTCCTCCCATATTCGTACCTTCATAAGCCCCGGCATATTGTTCTTGGTTATCAAAACCTGGGTTACTATTACCTTGATTACCATAGCCTTGGTTGTTATTACTTTGAGTATGATTAGATTGGTTAGATTGTGAAGATTTTGACTCTAAAAATTGGATGCTGTCTGCAACCACTTCTGTGACATAAACGGTTTTACCATCTTGTCCTTCATACGTTCGTGTTTGAAGACGACCGTCTACACCAATTAAACTACCTTTTTTCATATAGTTCGCGAGGTTTTCGGCTTGTCTGCGCCAAACAACACCATTGATAAAGTCAGCAGTACGTTCCCCGTTAGCATCTGTAAATGGACGATTCACAGCAATATTAAAATTCGCTACAGCAACTCCATTTGGTGTATACCTTAAATCAGGGTCCCTAGTTAATCTTCCTACCAATATAACTCTATTTAACATAAAAAATTCCTCCTATAAAATATCCTCATTAGAAAGTAACTCCAAAAAGTGTTTTTTTACTCTGAGAATTATAATCCCTAATCCTCTAAGTCAAAGAAATATCCAAGTGCTCTTCGCGCCCTATCTTTCAATCGTGACTTTTTGTTCTGACTGAAATAAGAAGTCATCGTACCATCTTTCATTACATGAAACGTTTTACGATTCGTCTCCGTAATTCCAACCATTTCCTTACCTGTTGTAAAGTCATAAACTTGTGCAACCTTACTCATAACAAACATCCTCCTATATTTTTTTACTTTCATTATTCGCTTTGGTATCTTTAAAAACACAAAAAGAGCCCCTGGGAATCATGAAAGTAAACATACAAAAAAGTATGTGCTCCATGAAAGCCCAGAGGCTCAGTAAATTTAGTAGAATACCATATTACCTTAAAAGGTAATTAAAAAATGCGAAATAAAAAAGTTTACAAGTCAATTATAAAACAAGTGGAGAGAATATTCAAGCATTCCAAGAGTCATCAGGATCGCTTCTTCTTCTTTTTCTTTTTTGTTTTTAATGGCAAGTGATATTTTTTACTGTTTTTAATAATTTTTTCCGCCATATAATCTGCAGTGCTTTTACTCATCTCTATAACCCTGCCTTTCTAGAAATCTACTTAATTAAGTTATTGCCATTAAAAAATAAAATTATACATACCCCCCTCTTTAACTTCATATATATTAATTATCCTAAGGACACGGGGAATCTGTTCTAAAAGTATAAACACGAAATAAGGGGAGATTTTTAATGGGTAGGCAAAGAAAGGTGAGATCAGATAAAAAAGTTGATTGTAAACCAACGGTACCTGTTGAATTAAAGGAATGTATTTATAGAATTTCTTATGTTACTAATACACCAGTAAAAGATATCGCTGAAATAATTTGCGTTTCTGGATTAAAATCTAAAAAAGTAATTGGCTTGTTATCGGATCATTTGAGGAGAGATTTACAGATTGGAAATACTTTTTATATTGGTGATTTAGATAGAGAATCATTACAGAAGATGAAAAACACAAAAACTGAACGAATCACAACTCGATTTAACCAAAATGATTTTGAGTCGATTCGAGCATTAGCATATTCATTAGACGTAACTCCCACAAGAACGGCTGCTATATTATTAGATAAAACTATCCATCATACAAATATCGTAAACCGCTTAGCGAAAGAATATGTAAGTGGCCATCTTAATGAATCAAAAATGAAGGAATTGAAAAAAATCATATACTATATTAATCGAAATGGTAGCAGCTCAGAAAAAATATCTTGGGTCAACTTACTTTCATACTTTTATGATGAATTAAAAGATGGTTCAGTTAGTATGAGTAAAACTATTTCCAATTGGATTGAAAACATAAATCAAAAGATGAGTTAATAAAAGCTATGGTTAAAAAATATAAAGTCACTAGTCTGATTTGGCTTTGGAGAAACTAAATAAAGCATAGTGTGTCAATTAACACACTATGCTTATATTGTTTAAAAATCTTATAAATATGCTTGTAAATAACGAAATTTTTTAGCGCTATTTAGTTTAAAATCCTCCAGATCTTTAATCGTTCCTTTTTTAATCGAACTAATCGGAAACGTATAAAGTTCTTCTTGTTCATCCATCACTCTACAATTATCTTGGTCTAGGTAATCAAAAAATTGAAAGACAAATTGAGTTGATTCATGTATAACGATATCAAACATTTTAAATTGGTCCATGTTTTCTTCCTCTTTCTGTTCATCTTCCTCATACCATTCGGTCCAATACGAATCTCCCTCGCCGTCATCGTAAAGAACTAAGAATTCTTCGTGTGTCATGTTCTTGTGAAGGCAGGATTCCGAGCAATAATAAGCCATACCTCCTTCAATAACATAACCATCAATCATAACTTTTTTACATTCTGAACATTTTCTCATAACAAACATCCTCCAAAAAAATTTATTTTAATTTAATTTGAAAGTGACGTCAACGTCCTTAGCTCTTAAGGTATCTTTTGTACCGTCATCAAATTCTATATGGAAAGCACGATAAGTATAGGGATGCCAATACTCATTATAATAGCAACCTTTAATCGTACCTTCCTTTATTTCATTATCTATAACTGCAGAACAACGTTTACCAAGAATTCCGCTCATTTTATTACCTCCGATTACTCTCTGATTTAACCTCTATCCTTAATCTTCCTTTACCATTACATTGTTGGCAATGGAAGAGATACGGAGTTTCAATACTACGTTCCTCATTAATAATTGTAATCTTTGTCCATTCAAGAACACCTTCACCTTCACAAAATGAACACTGTTTATACTCAATTCGTTCTTCGTGTTTGAAAAGTGACAGCATTAAACGTAACCTCCCCCATTAGATAGAAGAATTCCATTTTCATTAAAAAGATTAGATTCACTATCCTTTAAAGAAAAATAAGCGCCCATTATGGTATCTGAACCATCGTTAAACTCAAAAAGTTTACTATCCTCTGTTAACCCTTTTGCAGCTATATACTTTGCATGTACTGATAATTCGTTGAAAAAATAAGCAATACTAGCCTCATTATAATTACTAATGAACACTTTTTTTCCATCTTGATTCATTAGTAATTCAGTGCCACTTCCATAGTTCATACTGCATTCTCCCCTTCAAAAACAGAAAAAAGATCGTAGGTACTTGGGAATAATCTATCCCTAACATCCTCGATCTTTCTTAGTTCCTCACCTATTTTTTTAATTTTAGTTCTTCTTTGAAAAACTACTTTATCCTCCATAATAACAATACCCATATCGTCAAATGAGAAAAGTCCACGTGAATCAATTACTTTTAATTTTGGATTGGCAAGAAATTCTTTTATAAGTACCAATTTGGGCTTAGATAAAAGATATTGATATTCTATACCTGTTATCTTGGAATCCAACCAATTAAAAGCGCCATCAAGTAAGTAAACAATTGTACTAATAGGATAATTTGTATAGATACGATAACCTTTAGCTAATTGAATACTCTGATTGTGAAAAGGAATGATATTAAAAAATCCATCTTCTCCTTTCCAATACATACCACCATTTTTATGATTAACTTTAAATCGAATGCTGCTCAAATTTTTAGCTAATACAGTTGGTTCAATATTAGCAAAAACAGTAATCTTGTACATTCGATCTTCCTCTGCAAAAATATTCATAACAAACATCCTCCTATTTTTATTGACACCCATTTCTCTTTCTTTTTAAAACAAAAAAGACCCTTGGGCGCAAGAATACATACAAAAGTACGTTTCTAGCGACCCAAAGGTCGGTTTAGTAGTTTAAAAACCAAATAACCTAAATAGGTTATTAAAAAATAAAAAGAAAAAGGTATTTACATATAAATTATATCAAACCTTTTTCTCTTGTTCAATTGGATTTCAATTGATTCCTATTTAATTAATTTAGTGTTTAGTTCAAGCAATTCTTTTCCTTGTAGTTTGGCATAGGTTTCAAACAATTCCTTGTTTAGTTCAAATTGCTCTTCAATTTTACCGTTCTTATCTATTTTAGTTTTATATTCTTTTGGCATAAGTTCAATAGGTAACTCTTCTGAGTAAGAAGACACCGTTTTGTACTTTTGTGTTAACTCCCTATCCTGATCTAATTCATATTCCGTTTTAGAAAGAACCGCCATTTTTACATACATATCTTCACTAATAGTAAAAATATACCTCTCATACCAGTATTTAATTATTTCAGGATTTAAAATTTCAGAATTCAAAAAATTTAACTTTTTATTAGGTTTCAAAGAAAACTACCCCTCTTTAATATGGTTTATTCTAATTTTACCCTTTAAATTTATTTGTATTAGTAGATTTCCAATATATTTCTCAAAAACAATGAAAAAATGTATATACAAAATCAGTACTATATTCAATATATACTCTTAGAATAGGAATAGCAATAATTATATTAATAAAAACAATGCCTAAGGTACTATTTTTGGTGTATTTTTGGTAAAATTTACCCACGAAATTAATGTGATATAACTAATTTATAAGAAAATATGTTACTTTTCAGTCATTATTTAAACTTATCATCTAAATAATAAAACGATAAAAAAACTTAGAAGTTATAATTCAACTTCTAAGTTTTAAGGGATAGAAAATATATTAATTTGTCTTATGCAACTTATAGAACTCATAAACGTCATCTAAGAACTTAATAGTCACAACATCGTATTTTACTACACCGTTTGACCAGGTAGCTTTAAATTCAAAAGTCATATCGCTATTATCTTTAAACTTATGCTTCGGATCTGACATAAAGTCCTCATACAGTTCTCCACGATGCTTGATACTTGCACTGTTTCTTGACTGTTCTGAGAGGTTCTTAGTTAATGTAACTGAAGAATTATCTATTTTGGTACCTGTTGCTTTTACTTCTACATTTACGAGCTTAGGCGATGATATCGAGTTATTCGTAACAGTTGAAGTAAGTATGAAGCGTTCACCCGAGAAGAATTCATTCTCCGAGTTATTTAATTCTTCATGTATTTCCTTCCAACGTTCAGTATGAGATACGTTAGCGCTGATTTGTAGAGGTCTCACATTGATTGTTTGTGTTATCTCTGACTTAGCTTTATGTTCATCTATAACCTCTAAATGGATAACATAATCCCCTGCTTTAGGAAGCGGCTGGCTCTGGTTACTTATATCATGGATTGTAACGTGCCAATCCCCTTCTACTTTCTTAGAACCGTGAGGGTCAATCAATTTACCTGTAAATGACTGAGTAATACCGTCTGGGTCTGTTATAGTCCAATTCGCAGTCATATCGTGACCATCCTCATCAGTCGATGTATTAATCAATTTAAGCGGATCTCCTTCATAAAGCGGATTAGGATTTCCTTCATAATTGAAATCAGCTACTGGTGGATTGTTAAGTTTATAAACACCAGCATTTACCACACGTTTATTACCTACATTATCTTCAACTTCAACATATAAATACCATTCTCCTGCTGTATCGTTAGATACTACATAATTTGTGTTAGTTGACCAATTAGACCAATCTGATTCAGAAGGAGTCTGTTCAACTTCTGTCCAAGCATAGCGAGAGCGCTTTACTCCAGAATGGGGGTCAGAGAATTTCAATCTTACTTCTATGGTCTCATTTGACCAGTCTCTGCTTGTGAAATTTGCTGTGTCAGCTTTATTTCTAAATAATGTAGTTGGAGCTTGGTCATCCATACCAAGTCTTAGACCAGTATCTACCCAACCAGTATTATTACCTACGTTATCCGATTGCCAATGAGAAACGTTATAGATATGCCCGTGCGTATTATTTTTAGGCTTAACTTTAAATGTTGATTCCCTTGTATTAGAAGTAGAAGATTCATAGGTTTTTGTAGCAGATAAAATGTCCATATAAATTGAAGGCTGATAATAGTCGAATCCTTCTGCTAGATTAGTTGGTTGATAGTTTTCGTAAACAAATCTAGCTCTACCATCCGCACCACTGCCATGCAATCTAAGTTGATTGCGATTTAGTTTTGAATCTTGATCGTATCCTCTTAGACGAATTTCAACTTCATCACCTGGGCGAATCCAGTGTTTATCACCATTTACATATCTAGCGCCAATAATTTCTTCTTGCTGATATGTTGGACTCCCAGGATCTTTGCCGTCTATACGAAGTCTTAATCCTGTATCTTTCCATCCAGTAGTATTTCCAACGTTATCTGTTTGATAATGAGAAACAGTATAGTTATGTCCATGTGCATTATCTTTTGGTTGTACAGTGAATGTCGACTCTCTAGAATTTGATGTCGAACTTTCATAAGTTTTACTTGCGGATAGAATATCAAAGTAAATTGATGGACTATTATAGTCAAATCCCGCTGCGATGCCAGTTGGTTGATATCGTTCAAAAAGGTGTCTTGCATTTCCGCTTGCACCGCTTCCACTTAATCGAAGGCTATTACGGTTTAATTTAGAGTGTTGATCATATCCTCTCAGACGAATATTAACTTTATCACCTGTACGAATCCAATGGTCATTACCATTTACATATCTTGCGTCCATTATCTCATGTTGCTCATATTGGGAACTACCAGGGTCCTTTCCATCTACTCTTAGCTTTAATCCTGTGTCCACCCAACCGGTATTATTACCAGCATGATCTCGGTGATAAGCGGATATATCATAGGTGTGGTTGTGAGTGTTGGATAAAGGTTTAACTTCAAAAGTAGCTTCTCTCGTCCTTTTAGTATTACTTTCATATGTCTTAGAAGACGAAGGAATATCAATATATATTGAAGAATTATAGTAATTATGGCCGTTCCCATAGACATGTCTTGCTCGTGCTAAGGCACCACTTCCCTGTAATTGAATATTAGTTCTTTCCAATAGAGAATGCTGGTCATAGCCCCTTAGACGAATATCTACAGTGTCATTCGGGCGAACCCAGTGTGTTCCATCCTTTAGATACCTATGGTTTGAAATTTCCTGTTGTCGATGTTCTGGCTTGGTACTCTCAGGTTCATATTCCAGGACGGCTTGGTCACCACCAAATAACCAATAAGCAGATGATGCATACTTTGTAGCATTGTTATCATGAGGACTTCTAACTCCATAGAATATAACGGTTCTACTTTCATTAGAAGCCACTCTAGTATACACCCGTCCCGCTGTAAAATAACGATTAGAACCTAATTCGCTAGCTACTTGCGAAGCAGGTTGGTTGGCATACCTTCTTCTAAGTGTATTACTGTTTTCCATAATCAACTTGTTTGCATTTACACCACTGGAAAGTGAGATTTTACCACCTTGGTGAGTTAAATCTTCGAATGTGAAAGGTAAAATTAAATAGTCGTATACAATTTGATTATCTACCTTTTTAACGATATATAAACGCCATTTTGCTCCCTTGTCATTATCGGGGAATAACTCATTAATAGGTAAGAATGCCTGAAAGTCAACGTTATTGTACCTCATATTACAAGATGTACTGACTCTATTCGTAGCATTCTCAGGACACTCATTATACAAACCAGTATCACTTTGACGGTTATATTCTAAGTCCTTTGTAGCAGATAAACTTTCCCTTTTTTGGGTCGAATAAATTTTTATATCCGACCCACCAACTTTCTCTGCAACAATATATGTTTCATTGTTCGCATAAGTATGTTTTTTGTGACCGAAAAGTACGGCCCATCCTTCGAAGTTAATATAAGGCTGACTTCCTTCACCGAAATTCCGATTGACTATTCTGTATCCTCCAGAGATATTTTTCTTAGAATATATATCATAAACTAACTTTCTACCTGAAGTCATAGTTCGGTCTTTACTACCTTTGATTTTTTTCCAATTGTTTTTAACACTAGTAGGTACATCATAAGGTCCGGAAGCAGCATATGTATTACTTTCGAGTAGGAATGTAAGACTAAATACTAGCAAGAAGGAAAGAGAAACAATCTTAAAGATTTTTCTCAAACAGATCACCTCTCATTTTACCGCTTCTTTTTCCAATACCAGTATCCTAAAATTAGACCTCCTCCGATTAACAAGACTAGAATTGTAACCCATATTCCAGTAGTAGATGAAGATTTTGTATCATCTTTCTTTGAATCATTTAAACTGGATACTTTAGGTTCAGTAGTGTCCTCTTGGTTTTCTTCATCTTTTTTATCGGGTTTTATTGAATCTTCATCATCATCTTCCTTATTTTTATCTTCATCTTCTTTCTCTGACTCTTTTGATGCAGTATTCTTCGAGGAATCATCTTTATTAGTTACAGAGTCTGACTTATTATTATTTTCGTTCGTTATTTTGTTATTTGAGGATGATGATCCATTAGAATTAGGAGTTGCATTAGAATTCTGGTTTCCTTTAGAATTATCTACTTGCTTACTTACAGAAGCTGTTTGTTTTGGTTGTTCTTTAGTTTTTGTTGTTGCTTTTGCAGAGTCAACTTTCACCTGTTGTTTTGGTTGTTCCTTTTTTGGTTGTGGTTTAGGTTGCTCTTTTGGTTGTTCTTTAGTTGCTTGCTTTTTAGGCTGCTCTTGTTTTGGTTGAGGTTTAGGTTTCGGCTGTTCCTTTTTCGGTTCTTCTTTTGGTTGCTCTTTCGGTTTTTCCTGTTTAGGCTTGGAATTTTTGATAGTTACTGTCAAAATAGATTCGCCATACGGATGGTCTGGTGTGCCAAGTGTAAATTGTTGTCCGCTATATTCAACTAGTCGAGTAATACCGCCAAATATCATCGGTCCTCCATTTTCTTCTAAGTAATATCCTTCCACTAACCCGGCGCATGGGCCTGAAGCTTGCGCTTTATTTGAAAAAGAATGTACTCCAGTATCTATCGTCATCGAGCAAGAACCTGGCTTTGAACTATCTGCTTGAATAACAATAGGATTTAAAGAGAATACCATTGTAACGATCAGCATTACATACATTAATTTTTTCTTCATTTAAATTTCCCCCTTATAATAGTGCTCTACTCAAATTGGAAAACAAAAGCATTCTTTTGAGCAGAATGAAATAATTATTAGCACAATTTTCCATTATACTCATTCGCTCAAAAGAATGCATCGATTGTTAACCATAACTATAAGTCTATTAGGCTTATGAGTAATAGATTATCTGTAAAACAGTCATAGATACTAATTACTAACAAACCATATATTTAGAGCGAGATTAATATGTTTATATACATTTTGCACTATGTTGTTGAGTAAGTCAACAATTGTTAAAAAATGTTAAAGTGGGGGAATAAATCACGAACTTAATACTGAGGTATGATATTCTACGCCAGGAACTAAATCGTTACTATCTACCGTTAAAAAACCTAAAAGTGTTATAGTCAAAATCATTCCGATTCCAATAATAATTTTTTTCATTTTTTCACCTTACTCAAATAGTAATAATGGATCTATGAATTTCCCATTTACTATGGTTTCGAAATGGAGATGCGGACCAGTAGAGTTTCCTGTAGACCCAATCAAGCCAACAACGTCTCCACCTGATACTTTATCCCCTTTTGAAACTAATATTTGGTTTAAATGGGCATAGCGTGTTACTAGATTATTTGCATGTGTTACTTCAACCACATTCCCATAGCCACGAACATAACCCGCGTATGTAACTAAACCATCAATAATGGAAACAGCTTGTTGGTTTTCAATTCCATTTGCTGAAATATCTGTTCCGTTGTGGTCTCTAATCTCGTTAGTTACAGGATTAAGTCGATTCTTTTGAAAATGAGAAGTAATATTTGATGTATAAGGAACCGGCCAATAATATTCACCTTTTTTGATTAGTTCGGACGGCATGATTGTATTAAAATTGCTGGTATGTAGCATTGAAGCTGCGAAACCCGCAACATTAGCACTTGCTACTTGTATATTAGGATCAAACTCATAACTATAAGCTGCTCCTTTGATAATATCCTTCCCAGTATTACTATCTCCCGGTAAGGTTATATAATTGTTTGATTTATAAGATATAATCGCTAATATAGTTGGACATGTGATAGTAAATGTCTGAGAGCCATAATTAAACTCATACAAAGGATTAGCAGGGTTTTCACAAGCGTAGCCACTTGTTTGAGTATCATGATCAAAGAATTCAAACGCTGTAATAGTGTAGTCTTCCCCTTCTCTTAATCCCGTATTAATTTCAAGTGTTTCCTCAAACGTTTCTAAAGCGGCTGTCTGATCGAAAACAATATATCCATTTGAAAGAGCTTCTTTATCAATTTTTAAGCTAGCGTCATGTACTGCTACTTCTAAATCTTCTTTCAAGAACTTGGATTGTTTGGAATAGGTAGAAATATTAATAGAAACTATCATTAACACGATGGATACCCCTAGAACGAGTAACATTCGGACCTGTTCACTCATAGAGATTGTCCCCCGTCAACATATTCCGACATAATTGCCTTTTCTACTCTGTAATATTTTTCTTCGCTTGATTCTTGCCCGCAAGGAGCATCACCACCATCACCAGAGAAATCAAAGATATCTAAAACATGAATAACAGGTGACGGAATGGATATACATACATTCATGCGTTCTTCTCTATACTGTCTATTTGACTCACTTAATGGTGTATTATTTTCATCAGTGATAGTTATAGCGATTTTATCGGGGTCCATATTATATCCTTCAACAAGAAAATCCTTCATATCACTAATTAAGTCATCAGAGTAATATCCTTGTAAACTTGCCTGTTTTTGACCTTCGAAAGCGGCTAAGTTTACAGTTTCTTGTACTTGACCGGCATGAATATACAAAAGTCCTTGAAAGGTAGCCCAGAGTACCAAAGGTAACAATATAATAAAGGATAATTGATTATTCATTTCATTCCCCTACTTTCCTAGGTTCCTTTCTTAGTAAGAAGCCCTCTTTTGTTATGTAAAATTTCAAAAGAGGGTTTCATTAAAATTACCAGCTACCAGATTCTAAGTTACCGAGCTTAGTTGTTTGGCTTTCAATTTGAGTGCCGATTCCACCGCCTTGACTACTAATTTGCGGATATACAGCAACCATGATTACAACGATAAATCAGCGACGGTAGCAACAAGACCTAACAATTTCCCTGAGATTTCTCCCATTTTATTCCCTCCTAAAATTTATAAATTTAATGTAGCTTGGGTATATTAATTACTCCAAGTTCCTGAATTTAAGCCATTAAGCTTAGTTGTTTGAGTTTGAATCTGAGTACCAAGACCATCACCTTGATCACTAATAGTCGGATATACAGCAACCATAATTACAACGATAAAAACAGCAACGGTAGCAACAAGTCCTAGTAGTTTCCCTGAAATTTCACCCATTTGCATTTCCTCCTTAGTTTTAAGTTCTATTGTTGTTAGATATATGAATTAATCCCAAGTTCCCGAGTTCAACCCATTAAGTTGAGTTGTTTGAGTTTGCATTTGAGTACCAAGACCATCACCTTGTTCGCTGATTTTAGGGTATACAGTAACCATGATTACAACGATAAAGACAGCAACAGTAGCAACAAGGCCTAGTAGTTTACCAGAAATTTCTCCCATAAGGACTCACCTCCTTTAAATAAGATTTTAAGTATCATTTATAAGAATGCGTCATAACGATTTTCCTCTATGATATAACCGTAGTTTGTATCAGTAATCTTCTCTTCAAGCTTAGTTCCATTGTCTTTAATAGCTGGGAAGATAGTGTTCATGATAATTACGATAAATATCGCAAGAACTGCAACTACACCAAGAATCTGACCAACGGAATCACTCATGCTCTCGCTCACCTACCTTTTGTTTAGCATTTATTACATAATGTCGCTTACACTACCAATTTGAATAAGTAACATACTAGTTATAAAGATGATTAACCATGCTGCATTGAAAAGTACATTGATACTAAATAGAGTTTGTAACCGATTTTTTCTTTTTTGTCCTTCTCGAAACTCTTCTTTGAAGAAATGCTGTGCATATGAGTTCGATTCAGTTTGTATAATTTCTAATGCTTCATCTCGACTAAGATTATCAATTTTTATGATGATCTCACCCAATGTTTTAGCACCCAGTGTTTTAATATCTTCGTAAAACACTTTCTCTGCAGCTTTCGGATTGGTAAGAAAGGTAGATAAAAACCGTGATACTGTTCCGTCTATGTGTCTATACATCGGAAGAGAATCTTTCATAAGGTTATAAACGTTTACGCTCTGATTATCATGTAAGGCTTGTAAATCCGATTTAAGAACATCATATAAGGTGAATAGTTCAATACTTCGCTTTTTTTGTTTGTTACTAATGAGCAGATTTAATGCAGGATTTATAAGAGACACAGGTATTTGAAAGCGATGTTCCGTTAAGAGCCATATCAACAATAAGATGGATAAGGAAACCGCTGTAAGACCCTCTCCCCTAACTGCAGGAAGTATAAGGTAATTCACGATAAATAAAAGGACAATAATTAGTCGGATTATCTCGTAGCGAAATGAATTGAGGTATGATAATCCAGCTTCTTTTAATTTTTCATCAAACGATTTATTTTGAAGCTTTTTTTCAGTGCTTTTTGCGCTATAAAACAACTTTTCTTTGAATCGTAAACGGTGAGTTTCTCTTAACTCTTTGGGAGTTATTGTTCGATATAGCACTATGGTTCCTGCAAATAGGAAAATACCAAACACCATGTACTTCAAAATTTCTAACAAAACGATAATGTTCAACCCGCTTTCACTCCTTTGCCTAGATATCGGATCGTGGTTTTAACAAAACTAATACTGCAAATAAACTAAAAGCAGTAAAAATCATCGCTGCAAAGAACACAAGTAATGTTATTTTTTGATTGAACAAAAACCAAAAATTGTACATAGCTGACAATCTCCAAGCGGCAAAGACGAAAATAGGTAGAGTCACAACTGGTAAGTAACCTAGAATTTTAGTTTCGACATTTAAGGATTTTTCATTTTCTAAATCTGCTTTTCTACCAGATACATCTTTATTCAAATCACGGAGTGGTAAAGTAATATCTGCAGCTTCCAGGTGTGCTTTAGAAAGCAAGTTACCTAACCGTAGTGCAAATGATGAATTAATGGTGTAAGAAAATATTTTAATAGCTTCTCTAAAATCTTCTTCATTTCTGTCCTGTTGCATGGAGGCCAATAGTTTGATAAACGTATTCTTAAGTTCTTTATCATCCAATTCCTCCGTAATATTCCGGATCATATAATAAGCACTCTTTCCACTTGCAGTATAAGATTGCATGATGATGTGGAAGTTGTTTAGGAATGACATAGAAGTTTTCATACGTTTATTAATCAATCTCACTCTGAGCACTAGATAGGGAATTACCATGAAAAATACACCAAATAATACTGCTATAATTAAGTCTTTCGTTAAGAGATATAGGATCATGAACGTAATGCTGAATAGGAAGAGAGATAAAATATAAAAATTTAGCGGTTCATTTCTTAGTATGGAGCTTTCACTCTTCTTATTTACTGCATTCATTAACATTTGAATATGTTTATGGAATAATGAATTATCCTTCTCTTCATAGGTGTTAACTTTGCTGATTCGATTTAATCGTTTAACGTATCGCCTTCTCTTAATATCTTGGGATATATAGGTTACAGCATCGGCTATCACATATTGCCCGGCGAGTAGCCAAAAGCCATACAAAATCATGGTGTAACCTATAATTCTAACCAAGACGTCTGCTATCATTAGCCAACTCATTTTACTTACCTCCAAAGCCATCTAGAGATATCGATTCTCTAGGTGATATACTCATTGGATATAAAGATTCTCTTACTTGAAGGTGTTCAATAAATTCATCTGCCAATGATTCATCCAAGTATTTAATCCGTTTCTTTAATTCATCAGAGATATTGGAATTGTATTCCCACTGTTGTTTTTGCGAATTATAAAATACTAGATAGTTAATGAATGGTTCCCTGTTTTTTACGTCAAAACCTATTTCATAAATAGAAGTTACTACTTTCTTTCCATTACGACTTTCCATCGTGATACCAACGTCAAGTGCTTTTGCTATACGAATAATTTCATTCTTTTGTGTTCGATTCGGGTACTCGTCCACAATATGTTGTGCCAGTTGAATAGTTGTATTTTCTGGATCAGTAATGTGATAGGACATTAATAAGCCATTTCTACCACGTTCTGTTCCAGCAATTGCACCCTCTGCTTCTACCCCTCGAACTTCCTGAACAATAATGTAATCATGGTCAAGTCGTAGAGCACGGGCAATAACGACGTTGATATCTTGACTTTGGGTGTAAAGCTCATGTACTAACCGTTCAGGGAAATCTCTTTTTAAGAAAGTCTCAGCTGTTCCTTCTATTAGTACAGCAACTTTTCTAGGATCCCTTGCTCCGTAAATCGTTTTTAAAAAAGTAGATTTACCGGACTTGATATGACCAGCCACCACAGTATTCAACGAAAGTTTAGAGAACACTTTAAAGAATTGTGTATCTTCATTAGCAATCGTTCCTAATTCTGCTTGTTTTTCAAAGGAGAAGTTAGAAACGATATACTTACGGAAAATGAGTGTTGGCTTGTGACTAGCGGGTGGCATAATGATAGTCACACGTGTTTGGTCTTCCAATGCAATCTCGGCATAAGGATTAGATTCATTGACCTTTAAATTCTTTTGGCCAGCTTGGAATCGATTAATGAATTCTCTAACCGTTTTTTCGCTAGGCAATTCTTCTTCTTGTTTAACGAATACATCATCTATCTCTATCCAAAACTCTTTACCGATGAATTTAGCGGCTGGTGAGTGGTCCATTACATACCATTTGCGCAGCATACCGAATCTAAATATTTCATGATAAAGTGCTTCCGATAATGAACTGTAGTATTCGGGATAAGGAATGTTGCTAATGTTTATTGTTCTTAAATATGATTCAATTTCATTTGTTAAGAAGACCTCTGTTTCTGGATCACCAATTACAGCCAAATGATATACTTCTAGTCGTTCTTGTTTCTTAGCATTATCTACTTCATCATCCTTAAAGAAATCATCAAAGTGTTCCTTTACATCTTTGATTAATCTATCGAATGAATACATATCTTCCTCATTTTTCTTAACAGGCATCTTGCTAAGATTATTTTGAATTTCTGTCACTATATTAAAGACTTCCGCCATATTCTCACCTCTCTCCTCACTTGGAAAAACGTTATAAACTAAAGAATTTTCGTCTACGTGAGCCATCTTTAAATTCAAAGCCTGCTGATGCAGCAATAGTTCTTCCAATTACGTTTACCGCTTCACGGTATGGCATATCATCGAATTGATACAATGACTTTTTGTTAAACTCAGATAAGTAACCATTTGGAGATTCTTCAATTGCCGTTAATACATTCATGCCATATTGGTTTCTAAGATCTTTAATGGTAGGCATATTCGGGTTATTATGGAAACGATTCAATACAAGTAGAAACTGTTCTTTTTGGAAACCTAATGGTTGTAGAATATTTTGATAAACTTCTTCCCATTTACGTTTCAACTTTTCTTGTTGGTTTAACACTAGAAAATGATAATCGCTGGAATACAATGTTTGAATAATATTTGCGTTATCGTAATGACACCCACCGTCAATAATAACGATATCGAATACTTCTTCTGCTCTTGTGATTACTCTTTCAATTTCCTCTTTGGTATACAATCTTTCGAGCTTGGTATTTCGGTTTCCTAACATAACATAAAGTGAATCTTTCTTTACTTCTTGGAATAAACTTTCAAATTCTTCATTATCATCGTAGCGGCTGCTTAAAATAGAATCTTTAACCTGATCCAGGTATGTCGCCTTATAGTCAATGTAATCCGCTCCACTATCCCAAGCGTTTAGAATGAGAACTGCTACCTTAGCATCTGTATTCTCACTAACAGAGAAAGCAGTTGAAAATGTTGTAGAAGTCGAACCAACATTAGATACCGTAGAGAAGAATGAGAATATATTTTTCTTCTTCTTTTCACTTGGGGTAATGGCGTGCTTAATCTGCTCCGCTACTTGTTCATTAGTAAATCGAGAAGAGATATAGTGGATGTTATAGCCATCGCATAATCCTTTTATGCTGCTCTCTAATACATCTATCACTTCATTCTGCATAACGTAAAATACATATTCGTACATGGAAAAATCATAATCGATAAAATCATTGTGATGAAGAAACTCATCTGTTACTACAAGAGTTTTAGTGTTTTGATGATTAACACTTTCGATTGTTTTCGCACGAACCACTTCATTATCTGGAAGATGTTTCTGAATGCTTTTGATTAGTAAATCGTCTGAAGAAACTACTGAAATCATTTATTTATTCCTCACTTTCTTCTTCGTTATCATCTGCGGATGATTCATCTTCGTTTTCCTCTTCTTGTTTTTCCGGTAATTCGTTTTGATTTATAATAACTTCTCTTCCTTCATTTCCATCCCGCTCCAGAGTATATACAACATATAAGGTATATCCGCTTTCCGTTACTGAACGTAATGCGTCTAGAATTTCTTGATTAGCGATAATTTCTAAGTTAGATATTGTTCCTGTAGTTGATTCAGTTTTATCTTCACTTATAACTGTTTCTACTTCAGCATTGGAACTGTTTTTTACACTTGATATACGGATGTTTTGAAGAATAGGTAAACGATCATTGGTGATGAAATGCTCTTGTTGTCCACTTCCCATTGATTCAATCATTCGCTTTTCATCTGTTGCTACAACATAGAAATCAGCAAGGTAACTTTTACGTAATGATTGTGGAACTGTAAATAACCAATCCTCTGGAATTGCAGCAATAAATTCTCCTTTTTCTTCATTTGGAATTAAATCAAACACATCTAGCAGTGTTGGGTTAATCTGTTGTCCAGCAGGAATAGTGTTAGCTGCGTAACTTCCAATAATGTCATCCGCTTGTTCTGGAGTAAAAGCATTCTCTAACACGGTATTAGTCGGTATCTCCAGTACGGCCAAATGATCCGCGGTTATTTCTTCCTTAAACATAATATCTTTCGAAGCGACAATGACTTCTGTGTGATTATAACTGGCTTTTACTCTGTCAAAGACGATGACTGTTCCGAATCCAGCTATAATAATTACGACAGAAAGAATAATGGTAAGAAACTTCTTCATCTAATTCTTTACTCTCCTTTTAGTTTGAAATGATTTTCCATAAAAAAGAAAAAACCCCCGAAGAAAATTCAAAATGAATACTATGATAAACATAGTTCATTTGATTTCTTCGGGGGTTTCCCGTCTTTTATGTAATTTTTCATTAAAATCAATAACTTGCTTAAATCTTACCATTGGATGGTATTAGTGTCAACCTGAAACATTAAATATGGAGCAGGCTTGAAAAGAGTTTTGACTTCCTTTTTCCCCTTTTTAACATCGAATCAGGAACAATTTTCTCAACTACTGGATGGAGCAGCTTTTTAGAATAAACTTTTGAATCGTAATCGTTGATAAAAATAGCTTTATCCTGACAATCAAATACTGCCTTTGAGCTAATGGTAGGAATGGTAGTAATAATCTTATCTCCGTATAATTCATTAATAAGTTTATTCTTTAGTAATGACTCTTCCATACGGTTACCTATGATATCTGTTTTATCTTGTTCAACGATATAACGATAGTAGGCTGTTTTTTCATTGTCAGGATCTTCAAGATAATGTGCATCACTTACATCGGGTTCAATAATCATAAATACATTTGATGCAATTTCAAATAAATCACGTACCACTTTCCTATGCCAATCGTTACCCACATCAATAATAGTAATAGGAGAAGGTATTTTAAGGAGAATCTTTATAAGCAGTTCAAAATTTACTTGTTCTTCGTTATAGACATCTTCCTCTGGATGTTTAGCAATTATGCTAACACCATCTTCCATCCAGTCAAAGGTGATATTTGGCGGAATATCTTTTTTTAGGTGGGAATAAAACACACTACGATAATTCTCCAACTTCCGGTTCCCGTCAAAGCGGTCATAAGTATATACTCGACTAAACGGATTTTCAATGTACGTCACAGGGATACTTAAATTTGCAATGTCCTTAGCTAGAAGATGGGAAATAAATGTACTGCCATTACGTTGAAATGGAGCCCCAACTAACACGATCTTTTTTTCAATTGGTAATGGAACCAACTTTTCAATGACGCGTTCCTTTACCTTCTCCCTCTCCCTCTTTTCTAGAGGTTTCTTTTCAGTACGTTTCTTATTTTCTGTTGGAGCGGCTTCATCTTTATTGTCTGGTTGCTCTATCTCGGAGTCATCTTCTTGTTCGGTGTTACTATCTGCATTTTTATCCTGGACTTGTTTAGCTACTTCATCTTCTTTTTCTTCTGCTTCCTTTTGTTCTTGCATTTCAATTTTTACAGTAGCAAAGGAATCATCGCGGAATTTTGCTACATTCGCATATCTAGGGGGAGTGGATAGCTGCTCCACAAATTGAACCATATCAATTGCTGACTCATTAAAAATGTCTAGTACACCTAAACCAACGATTTGATTTAGAAATATATCATCTCTTGGACGTTCACAAAGGAATACAATCCGAAGATCTTCATATTTTTGACGCGTAAAATGGAGAAAACTTAGCCACTCTTTTTCACGTTCGCTTTTCCCCGTTGTATCAGAAGGTAAAAATACATCATGAACAATTAATATTACTGGCTCGTGCAACTCAATAATTTCGTCTAAATAACGGAAATGCATGATTTCTTGGTCAATTAAATGAAGAAGTTCTGCTTTATTAATGTATTTCCGTAGGATACCACTTACATTTTCGTTTCCCACGGCAAGAAGAATACGGGTATTAGTCATTCAATTACCTCCTTCAATAAGAAAACCCCCGAACAGGACACGGTTAAAATAACCATTGTTTGTTCGAGGGTTTCTATGTGAGCGGTACAGGTTTCCACGCCTGTATGAATCCGCTGTTCTCTATATATAATATAGAGGATGTTTGTTATAAAATAATTTTAGCACCCATATAGAACAAAGTCAATAAACCCAAAAATGTTTAATTTTCCTGTGTAGTAGCAAGGAAACCAACATGTAATCTCTTTAATTTTTCCTTATCAGCACGATAGAATGAGTATTCCAAACCTTTCATTTCAACTTCCTCTTCAACAAGGAACCATACAGGAAAAGGGAATGAATCAATAACAATCTCTTTATGAATAGCCTGGGCCATGGATAAAGTTGATACATAAAGCACAACTGTTGTAGGATTGACCGGGAAATTACGGATCTTTAATCCATTTTGCTTTTTATATACAAATTCCCATTTACCTAATTTGTCTTTCAAGTACCCTATAAAATTCTGCTTCATCTGTGCCCTTTCCATGTAAATGTTAAGACGACCTTGTGGTAGGTTTAGTTCAACAGCTGCAGATACCTTACTGGTCGAATTACCACCAATTAAAGAGCCGCTCCATTGCCATTTACTAGCTACTCGTCTTTCAATAAACATGGTTCTTAACTCATTAAGAGCGATATAACGTTGCATTAATCCGGAAGCGCCGGGTCCATGAAATCGTTCAGGATGGACAAAATTACTCATACCACTATAAAAATGGTCCATAAGCAACTTACCGGCTATACCTAAAACGAACACTCTGGAAAAGTTAGGGTAACTCTCTTCCTCGCCACGAACAGATACCTTATAACGCTGGACATAATCATTAGTAGCCAATTGGTCTAAAAGTTTGGAGACTTGGGAGCGGGATAACTTACCAGCAAAACAACGACGTAAGTGGTCCTCACTGCAACATATTGCATCGCCTAAAGCCTTTAGTATTAGGATATGATTTTCATTAATGATGCCTCTTTGGTAGTCGGATATGACTGCCTTTAATGAATAATAAGCACGATAGTGTTTTGGTAATTTCTTATGAGCTACCATATTAGGATGGTCAAGAAAGGGAATGATACCATCCTTTGATACATAATAGAGGGATTCTGTTTCCTCTATGGATTCTTGTGGTATGGCAGCGTAATTATCAATAGCCATTACATATTGAACATAAATGCCGTTGCATCAGTACGTTCTCTTTTACCGTTAGGGTAATTGCGAATCATTACTTTACAATGGCGTTTTTTTAGATCAACGGATTCAATCGTGCATGATACAATATCCCCTACTACAGGCTCTGGTAAGTGAGGCAACTTCATCCCTTTTGCATCAAGCCCTTTCTCGATTTGAACGAAAATACCATGAATCGGGTGAACTTTAACTACTACTCCTGAAATAGCACGAGCATTACGAAGAGATGATAATTTTTCATATGGGTCTCTTAAGGTAGCTTTGCGACTTACACGAATAACATCGTTCTCTTTATCGTAGTCCATTACCTTTACTTTAATTGTTTCACCACGTTGTACCATATCTGGTATTTCCCAATTATAGTAATGAGACCAATCCCACTCATTTGGACTCATTCTGCAATCAGCACCCTTGATCCGAACGTATATAGTGTTTCGCACAGGGTCTACACCACGAACTACACCTTCGTATGTTTTTGAACCAAGTTGATTTGAAGCGGTTAGTTCATTGAGCTCTTCAATGAATGCTCTTTTAGCTATTTCATCTGCACGTCTCACACTTGCTAAGGCGACTTTAGTTTCCAAATTTATATCTGTGATAACCAGATCTTGGATGGTTCCAACAAAACCAAGTAAGGTACGATGAGGATACTCCGAGAATTCTTCAGATGTACAATAAACATAAGTACCATTTTCTAACATGATCTGTAAGATTTGCATATTAGGTGTGGCTGATTCTTCATCATTTTCACCAGTGTTGTTATTTTCGCGTTTTACAGTAGAGGTATCCAAGTCCTGTAAGGAATGTACGTGTCCTTTTAAAATGCTGTTTTCTCTTCTTGCTTTAGTCAAAAATTCTAATTGGTCATCAGTTTCCCACGATTCAAAGTTGTCCATGATTGCCATAGAATAAATTACCTCCCAATAAAAAAACGCACTCTAAACTTATGACGGGCCCAAAAAGGCTCGTACATACATTTAGAGTGCGTCTCTATTTTATTTAATTATTATTTTTCCTAATTTATATAATACACAAGTATGAGGAAAATTCAAGCGTGTAATTTTAAAGGAGCGGATAGGATAGTCCTAATCCTCAGCGTCTTCCACACCAATACTACTAAGGAAGTCATTGTGGGTTAAATTGTATTCTATATTCTTATTCACTTTCTGCTTTTCATTTAGATGTCTTTGATAAGCAGCTTGTTCCAAACGTTCTTGTTCGGTCTGATACGCTTTTTCCTTTTCTTCATTTTCCTTCTCTCTCTCCCTTTGAAGCCGAATAATTTCTTCATCACTATTCTCTTCTAATGGAGCGGGTTTGGACTCTGGCAAATCCTCAACTTGTGTACTTTCTTGCTCAGGTAAATCATTAGTCACTATTTCTATATCACTGACTATCACCGGTTCAGGAGAAAATGTTTCTTTAAGTTCTTCGATAAATTGGTCTGCTTCTTCATCGTGGCTTACTACCCTTGGAAACTGTACGATATTATCAATCTCCTCATCAATACCATCTTCCTCGATATCAACTGGATAGGATTTAATCGGTATATCCTTAGGTATTTCTGTAATAATAGCACGTTCCTCTTCTTCCTGCTTCGCTTCTAATTCTTCTTGTTGTAATTTTGTCAGAGCAGCTTCATCTAAAGTATGCTCAATCGCGATATGTTGTTGATTTCTTTCTCTTAACCAAAATTCACCGGATTCTTCATCAACCGAAATGACAGCTTCTTTAAATTCTTCTCTTGGCACAAAGTTTGCATCTATTTGGACTACTGGCATAGGTCGGTTATCATTTACAATTTTAACTGCAGCCTGGAACTCTTTTTGAAATATAATGTCACTTGGACTCATGATTACATCTTTGGTTCTAGTATAGCTGCTCCCCGTCCGTAGTACTGGATCTTCCTGTAGAGGAGAAACCTCTTGTTCTTGTGTCCCCTCTTCAAAGTATTCTTTTTGACCAAATATCTTACTGAAAACCTCGGCATCAAAATCTGGGATATCTCCATATACAAGTTTATGTCTTAGGGTACCTAATAGCGTATGCATGTAAGTTGTGCCATACTTATCAGCTAACTGCGTTATAGTTTGGGCAACCACCGTAACTATAGTTTTGTACTTACGTGATTGAGCTGGAAACTCTTTAAATGGACGATAAACGAAGTCTGGAAACTCGTCGACGATAATATGGTGATAAGTAGATATATCGGGTTTACGACGAAATACCGCATTCTGCAAGCTTAATAATACTAACTTCCCTAATACGTTAGATAACTCTCCAAGCTCTCCTTTGGCGGTATTCACTAAAAGAATCCCACCATATTCTAAGTGTTTATCCATATTAAAGTTTGATTTTCCAAATAATACACGACGTAATAAGTTACTTGCTCCAATATCATTTAAGATATTGCGAAGACCTTGTACATACTCTGCTTTAGCATCATAGTATTCTTCTTCACCATGATACTTACCACCTGAAACCTTTTCTACCTGGCCTTGTCTCGTTTTTCTTGGTAGAAGACTGTTATCGAACCATTCATCAATTTGTTGTACAATTTTCCAATGATTTCGTTCATCCCGATCTTCAATCGATTCAATATCAACCTCAGGGAAAGTCTGTTTTAGCTGAACGTGCATTTTTCTAACAAGCTGCGCATTGTTATACATATCTAGTAGCTTATCAAATGTTGCGTCATCATCTTCCTGTTTTCCTTTATGTAGCTTTAAGAGATAGATATAATGCTTTAAGTGGTTACGTTCGGATTGCTGGAAGAAAAAGTTTCCTTGCCCTCCCTCAGCCAATCCTTCAATAACCATAGCAAAAGCTTCAGCTACTTTATCAACCGGACCTTGCATGACATTAATACTTGGAGTTTCTGGATTAGTAGGGTCAATGTAATAGACCGCTTCACTTGGTATTCCATGAGCCTTAACTAGTTGAAAAGCTTTTTGACATAAATCATTAGAAGGCTCAATTACAGAAATTCCATTAAGATACATTCCTTGCACTTCTTCCGTCTTAAAATCTTCACGTTGATAGATATTAGGAAAATGATTAATGAAGCGGGTCATCCAATGTAAGTCTTGATTAATTAAAGGAAGGACGAGAGCGGCTGTTTTTCCTGTCCCTATACTTCCTATGATTATATTATTTAATGTTCTATCCTTACCAGGTTGATAGACTAATTCTTTGGTATCTGAATTCGGCCCCAATACTACGTCGGGGGGTACTATTTCGTTAGACTCCAATGTAGTTATGCTATTTTGTTTAATCTTACTTTGTAACCAACGATTGCTAAACTCATAATCATCAAAAGCCGAATTAAACGCTTCTTTATACTTGGAATACTCCGACCATAACAGGATTAGTAATAAAGATACTATAACGAATGGTATGAACATAAACATTCGCAATAAGTTTTGAGGATTCCCTACAAGAATCATAGAAAGCGGTGTATTCAATTCAATGGTTGTTATGTGTTGTAGGAAAAACGGTAACACATGTAAATATACCGGTGATGTAGTATACCAGATGAAGTACATTGAGATACCAAATATCACTGATAAAAATAAGAATAGTCTTAAGTATACTTTTTCCTTTTTCAGTTTTACAATATACTTCATTTCTTCCAGTGGTTTAAATAACCATAATACTCTTCTCTTTCCCAACGCTTTCCCACGGAGCGGCAAGTCCAAAATCTCAGATAAGAATTTACGGTCTAATTTTGTAAATACAAGCCACATTAGGATCATTGAAAGACTGTATAAAGCAAATCCAATAAAAGAAGGATAGATTGGATTACCAAAAGGTATAAACATTGGAATGTTACTCATAAATTGCCCAATCATCAACAATAGATAATTTATTACGTTACGTACAGTCCATAAGAAATTAATGATGATCCATATGAATGCTAATAAATATACGTTTTTGATATTCCACTTTGATTTAGATTTGATATCTGATTTTTTAACTACCGCGGATTCACGAATAGGTTTTGCAACCTCCGCTACCTTTTCCATCTCTCACGCACCTTTCTACACGAAAAATCCCCAACAAATCTAGGCAATAGAATTGCCATAGTCTGTTAGGGATGTCTCCTGTGTTATTAATTTGAGGGTAATTCATTAATACTTATATTACAGAAGATAAATCTGTAATTCAATATCATTCCTTTTTTTCTAACGGATATTCAGTTTGTTTTGTTTTAAATACTCCATAGAAGCTTCTGAAAGGTTTCTTACTTTTATTCACTAATGACTCTACATCAGTTGTTAAAACGGAGCGGTCAAACTTTGTACCATGACTATCCGATAAACTTGAAATATCATCATTATAGATAATTACTAATCTATGAACAGTGGAGACTAATCGTCTTTTCTTTATCGCATGAAATAAACTATCGATTCGTTGAAAACTCCTAATGTCTCCTTCTTGAGCAACAACTACAAGAATACGCTCTTCAAGTAACCCCTCTGTATTACGTAATTCCCAAATGCCATCTGCATAATGTTCTTTTGGTATCTCTTGCATGTAAAAGTCTTTCGATAAAACATGATCAACGTTAAGGTGAAATTCATTAACAAAATGCTTCTCAAGAATATTTAACTTAGCCTTAATGTCTTGGGGTAAGAATAGATATTCCGTAGCGGGACCAACTCGGTTTAAATAATGAACATTAATAGTCAGGTTTTTGGGTAAAACAATATTCGGTTCGGCAAAATAACTCTTGAAATTACTAACCCTTTTAGGACCACTTGGCGGTTTTAGTATACGATAGTGAAATTCTTCATCGATTAGTGAATATAACACCGTTATGTTTTCATCAGGATTTTCTATTGCACGTTGTATATAAGCTTTATGTTTGTCGTTCAGCGCATTAAGCTTTTCACTATTAGCGTCAAACTCTATAAAGAGATTATGCTCATTTTTTTCATCACTGCGATACTTTAAAAACCAGTCAGGTATCCCAAGAGATTTATCTACTCCAAAAAGTGAATATGGAGCTATACTTTCAAAATGAATATTATGTTTCATGTAATGTAGCATAAGCTGTACTACTACTTCTTGCTGACCAATCCCATGAGTATAATTAGTTTTTTCTTTAAATAAATTATTATTTACTTCTAACCATTCTTCCCCATCTTCGATAGCTAAAATCTTTAAACCTACTTTTCCTATACTGTAAATGTTATGTAGCATCATAGCATTTTTTATACTCGGCCTTCTTACATGAAGTATCTTTTTTTCTCCCCAACGATTCAATTTCATTCTTAGCGTTTTATATTTGATTGGAAAATACGCATTATAAATTCGATACAACTGATCCAACGACAATGCCTGTTGTCTAGCAATAAGCCTTAATAGATTTTGTTCAAATAAGGTAATTTTTGCTTTCTGTCTTTCTTGGGGCACTACTTCATTAGAAAGATCAAATACATACTTTTTCTGAAAGTATTCCTTGTCTGTAAATATAGGTGGTTTCCCAAGATCAGTAAAGAAGAAATCATGGTGTTCCATAAAATACCCCCCTGATAAAAGATAATATTTTGTACTTTTAAATATAGTGAAATTCACTAAAAATTATAGTGTAATTTAGGGTAGTAAGCCAGTTTTGGTGTTCCAAAGAAATTCAAAAAATATAGGGGGTGAATTTCTAGTTTAGTTACCTTGCTAAAATGACTTTATAATCATTTTGAGATTTGCTGTATTAACATTATCAATGTTGACGGAGTTTACACTGAGGATTAGCGAAAAAATGAATCAACATAGGTGTTTTTCAATGTTAACCAGTCAATGTAGACCAATCAATGTTAACCACTAGTAAAATAAACTATATAGTATTAATACTAAGAAGGTCAATTATAATCTCTTGACATCTGATCTATTACAGTTCGCTTAATTCTCCACTTCTCGTTACTATTATTAACTAATAGATGTAATACGTTAGAGTACGTTTCCCTGGTTCAATCCATTCAAATCTACAACATAGCGATAAATCAGCTGGTTTTGAGTGATTTATTAGTGATTTATAAGTAATATATAACTGAGTATTAAATTGAATGTCAGCTAATACATCGAAGTTTTTCTATTAAACTTGGAAAAGAAATTAATAAATGTTATATTTACTTATAAGTCAGTGAGTAATTACTTAAATACCACTTAATATTAACTGAATACAAGTCAGTTCAATTGTATTTAACGAAGGAGAGATGGAGTAATATGCAATTTATTGTGGCAAATGACAACGGAAATTCAGAACAAAAGATCAGCATTAATGGAGATTACTACAAACAACCTAACGTATATCAGATTTATAACAATACACCAACAGAGGTTCAACCACTTGAAAGTGTTATGGAAAATCTACTAAACAACATCATCGTAACAATTGATTCAAGAGCGGTTTCTCAAACCCCATCTACCTATGTAATAGGAAAAAGAGCGTTAGAGGTTTCTAATACTGTACGTAACATGGATATTAAAAGAGCGAAAAAGCATAAAGAAACGATTCCTGTTATAAATACCCTTTCATTCTTAGCAGCTTACGCTACCAAAAAACAATATGAAGATAAGAAAAAGTTAGAACATGGTGAAGTAATTGAAGTAGAAGTAATTATGACAACAGCTCTTCCGGCTAGTGTTCATAACGAGTTTACAAAGACAGAATTCGCTAATACATTTACCGATCATTATCACGAAGTTAAAGTACACTTTAATAACACTCATACTATTGTTAAAGTTAAATTTAGTGAAGTGAAGGTAGTTGCTGAAGGTGTACCTGCCCTATTCAATATTATTGAGGATGGGAAAGGAAATTATAGAGATGATGATTTATTTGATCATTTTAGAGAAACATATGACAAAAAGGATTTAGATGGGTCATACTTTGCAGATAAAAGGCTCCTTCATGTTGATATCGGAGATGGAACTACAGAGTTAACATTTACGCAAGGTTATAAACATGACAACGGAAAGTCAACTGGATTAGACTTTGGATTAGGAGCAGCTTTGGAATTAGCATTAGTACCTTTCCAAAATGAGATGGAAAAATATGATTTAAAAGTTAAAAGACAAGATCTTTCCCGTTATCTAAAAAACAAGGAAAGTGGTTTCCACGATTTAGCGGTAACTTGCATTAAGCAAAATTTAGAGCAACTTGTTGAAGACCTAGAGAAAGCAATAAAGGATAGAACGTCAGAACTGAAATTAGAATTTGATGTAATTGTTGTCTATGGCGGAGCGTCTATTATTCTAAAAGACGAACTCTACACAAGATTGGTTGAACATTTTAAACCAATTAACAAAGAGATTCTTTGGATTCCTGCACAACACGCTGTAGATATGAATGTTTTAGGTATGCAGATATTTAATGATCTTACTTATTCTAATTAATATACTGACTAACGATTATACATGAAGAAGGTGAAAAAATGGTGGAGAAAAAAGAACCGACTCGTGTACAGTTTCAAATTGGCTCATCAGCTCCAATCAGTCTTCAACAATGGGTTGATAACCAATCTCTACCCATAAATAAGGCGGTAAGAGAAGTCCTAAATCATTTCGTTTATCTATATGGGACAGAGGACATACTATCTCCTGAAGTAAGAGAAAAAATGACGATACAACAAAGGGATAATCTCTCCCCTTTTGATTCTACTAATGTCTCTTATAATCAACCAATGAAGGATAACCAAAATAATACAACATCAGTTCAAGAATCCAATGCTGACAGAAACCCTGATGCAGAGGAAAAGCAAGAGGCTACTAAGAAAGTTATTAAAAAGCGACAAATAGATATCTAATAGAAAAGACTGAAAGTATAAAAGTACTTTCAGTCTTTTGTAATTATGAATGTATTTGATTTCCTAATAGAGTTATTTATCATAATCTCTGTTTAATTATTAAGTTAACAAGGCTATACCGGTTAAAAGCCTGGGTTCTCGATATCTTTCCTATAATAACTAACCTTCGTTCGAATCAAACAAGGATATGTGCTAAAGGCAATTACTTCGATATCATCTTCTGCATTAAGAGAAAACTGTACAATGTATTTTTATTTTAAATGAATCTCATATTTGCCTTCATTATCTACACTCAATGACTTTTGGTGTTCTTCCCGAACTTAATTTCCTCTTTATGCAGTTTTGCTATATCAATTTTGATTACTTTTTGCAATTTATTTACTTGCTGCTTTCACTGCATTTTTTGCTGCCTTTGCATTAACAAAAGATAAACTTGAAACAATAATTCCTACAAGCGAAAATATAAGGCCAAATAAAGAAAGGTATTATCCCCCTTCTTTGCTAGGCCCTTCACGCTTCTTTTTCACGTTTTAGACAAGCGGTTTCTCTGTATTAGATGATCTTTATAAAACGAAATACTATATCTGCATCTCTTACCAAGCTTACTTCCCTATATTGTTTTTCTTGTGTTCAATAAATTCAACTTCTTTAATTTGTCCTCTAATATCTCTGGATATTCAACCAGAACATTACGATCTTTTTGAACCCACATACGTACAAATTGCATTTTGTTAACCATTTTAGAGACCTTATAGGTTTCATTTCTAATTCGTTGTATATCTGGATTCGCCAAAATATAAATATCGTTAACTCCTTCATTGATTGTTGCATATCTCATGAGTGTATGTATTTGTCTTGCAAAATGATTTACGATTTGCGCATGATCAAAGACTATATCATCATTAGCCCCATTCTTTTGTGACCCCTTCGATTCTACAAAAATCTGTACATCTCCCTTACTAGCTTTTACATCAACCCCCTTCTGTCTTCCTGTTAATGGCACTTCACAGTCAAATCCCCTGCTCTTTAAAAAACTTGCAATAGCAATATTGACTGTGTCCTCATTCATTATGAAAGAATCAGGTGTTTTTAGTTTACTATTTCTTATCGTCATTCCTATTTCCCCCTCTTTCAATCAGTCTTAGGACTTTAAATAAGTAATTTGGACTTACTATCCAACAACTCTTGTTTGCTTTCCTATGAATCACGCTCTTAATACATTCCATATAATTTTCCCTACTATATCACCTTGTAAGGTATTTACAAGATAATAACTTGTTATTAACACAGTAAACAATAGTTTAATTGTTTTCCCCGCGCTAGTGTTAAAGATTAATTTACATATTAGATTGCTAGATTAATAGCGATAAATGATTATTAAGTAATTTCTCATTAGCACTAAGTATATTAAAGCCCCCTTCTATGATCAATGTATAACTTACAGTTTATTCCCCTGCAGATAACTAAAGGTGTATACATTTTGTATTTAAATACTGAAAACCACTCATTAGTCAGTGACTTAACACTTATTAATAAGTGATAATAAAACTAGAGAATGTGAATAACTAGATACCCACTAACTTATAAGCTGTTAATCAGTAATAAATTCGTGAAGAATAATCCATAACTAATAATTTACTCATAAGTAACTAATTAATAACTGATTACTCAGTGATATATTAGGCGCTGTAAACCGCTATAGATTCATGGACACGATATAGCGCTATAAATTGTACCGCTATGAACTCATGGACAGGCAATAGCTATATCGATTTGGTAATATGATTAGTGCGTTTGGCTTGTATTATTATATCGTTTAGGTAATTGAAGTATAGCGTTTAGGTAACATGCTTTATGCGTTGTGTATATGGTACTTTTTCTATGTTTTAGAGCTGTTCTGTGTCCATGCGTTCGTAGCGATGTTGTTATATCAATAGTTTTGATATATAATGAGTTTAATAGTTCCGGAGAGAGGTGATTTGTTATGGGAAACAACATTAAAGAGATTTATATAGAAGAATTTAAGAATGATCCAATTTATAGAATGGTTAGAGATAGTAGATTAGAAGGTTACTTATTTCCGGACAGTTTATTAGAAGTTGAAACTAATAAGACATATAGCACGATTGAGGTAGGTAAGTTTATTGGAAGAAAAGATTCTACTATTAGAAACTACTTTAAAACTGAGTTGTTAGATTACATTGATCCTGAAAAAGTAGGTAACACATATCGATTGGACTATATCAACATATTCAAGATTCATATGATTTCATTGCTGTTTGAGAAGGGGAGAAAGAACAAGAGTGAGATTGCATATGAATTAGGCTTAAAAAGTGGAGTGAAAATTGGTACCGGTGACGATGTACCAGAATTTATAAAACGACAAAATCATGAGATAGATAACATTAAACAGTATTTAGCTTTTATGACGAAACGAATGCAAGTTCAGGATGAACTAAGAATGTTAGAGAATAATAGAAATGACAAAAACATTCAATTAATAAAACTTGAAAGTAAAATTGAGTTACTTAAAAGCGAATCTAATGAAGATAAGTATTTTAATGCAATAGCAACAGCTGTAGAAGAACTATCGAATATGGAATTAGAAAACACTAAATTAATTAAGGAACTAAAAGAAAAGAAATCTATACTTAATTGGTTCACCAAAAAAGAGAAACAGATTGACGATAATTTATCGTTGTCCAATCCGGCAGAAAGAATAAGTGAAGTTCTAAAGACAACCGATGAACAAGATAGGAACCAGGAAGAAATTAGAAAACTTAATGAACAAATGAACGAACTAAAAGAAGAGATCAAGGTACTTAATCAAGCCATAATAGAAAAGGGTAATGAACTAAAGGGCAGTACAATAGAAACACTATCTAATAATCAAAAAAACTATATTGAATAAGTGGAAGAAGGGGGCCAATCACTATGCTATTTCCAAATCCAAAAAACGAAGGCGAAAAGAAAATGAATGATATGCAGTTTAAATTTTTGTTGTTCCTAGGAATTGGAACAATTTTGTTTGGAATCTTCATGTACCCACATGTAATGTTATAAAATAATAATTTTAAAAAAACCTGCTCAAAAGAGCAGGTTTTTTCTTTACCATATAATCAAAAAATGATAAGCTTTTTAGCTGCTTGCTCTGCTTTTCCTTCACATTTAATTAGCGTAGTTTATTACGCTAATTAAATTCGAGGGGAAAAACAAATGCCAGCAGCTAAAAGCTTACTAAATACTTATTTAGAGTCAAGTATTATATAATGAGATTTTGGGATTTCACAAAATTAGTTTTAAATTCAAAAATAGATGATAAAATGAAATTAAGTATAGAGGTTGTTGTAAATAAATGTATAGAGGAAATTCAGCAATCGATCGGATTAGACCTAAAAGAACTCGCAAAGCCTAACGATTATTTAGCCTTTTGTTCTTTTATCGAACTGCAACATAATCACGAAAATAACGAAATGTTCGAAAGGGACCGTATAAACATTAAATAACTTTATTAATTGTCTACAGAAGGGTGGGGGAGTTGATGCCACATGGTTTCCGAAAGTACTTACAAAAAAGTAAAATGAGTGAAAGGACGATAGAGGATTATGTATCTCTAATTGAGCAATTTTTTAGCTATATTGACTCTCTTCATAAGAATAATGAGTTGGAACTTTTTGAGATACAAACCAGGCATATCCGCGACTTTTTAACTAAGAAACAGAAAGAAGACAAGAACGAGCTTTCTACAGTTAATAAGAACCTCACCATATTAAAAAAATTCTTTAACTACTTATGGGAAATAGATAAAATACCAGTTGACCCGGCAGGTAAGATTAAACATAAAAAAGGAAATGAAGTAAAATCTGCTATTGTACCTTATGAAATACTTTTAGAAATACTTCCTAAAGTTATTCAAAACAAAGAGTATTCTAATCTGAAGAAAGTTATTTATATACTAGCTCTTCATGGATTTAGAATACAAGATTACCATATATACAAGAAAGACATTATAGTAAAACAAGATAGCGTTACAATTTTCCCGAAATTACACGAACCTGTAGAACTATTCTCTGTTGAAGCTGATCTTTTTGTTTCCGTTTATCATGATTCAATGTTTATTGATAGTCCGTATGTTTTTAATACCAAAAGGAAAAAGGAACAAAAATATGTACCAATTGAAGTGATGGGGATCTATAAACATTTATCTGAAATAAAAGAGGACTATAATATACCTTTAAATTTAAACACCAACAATATACGTCATGCTTATGCTTTTTATCTTTACCATACAAAAGGGTATAGTTTTGAAAGAATTGCAGAGGTATTGGGAATTGAAAATTATAGTGCTGCTTTGCTAGTTAGGGAAAGTGAGAAAAGAATTCAAAATGCTCACGAAACACTTGAAATCAGAACTTAATTAGTAGTAATATGTATTTAAATAAATAAAGTGGGAGACGCACCCGAATAGACTGGCAATTAGAGCCTTCTATTTTGGGTGCGTCTTTTTTTGGAAAGGAATGTTAAAAATATTTACCTATGAAGAACCATTAAAGCACCTAATTACAGCGTCTTTAATGAGTGTAGCTTACCCTAATCATGATTATACTCGCACTAGAATATCTTGTCTTTATGTTCCTTATTCTCCAGATAAAAGTTCATATATTAAGAGCTATATAAAACAACATGAGTTATATAATTTTGTTGTTTTTAATAATGCAACCGATGAATTTAAAATAAGAATACCGGATTGGCTATCGACTTATGTCTCAAATTGGTTTGTGGGAAAAGAAAAGATATTTAAGCGGAATTTTATTAAAGATAATGATTACCAAGCAATTATGATATTTATAAACTTGTTTGGACATCGGCAAATAGAGGGCATAGCAATCCCAACTTCGGTATCTCCACGTTACTTGTTCACTTTACTGTTCTCAGTGAGCCATAATTTGAAGATAAAGACTATGATTTCCAATAAGCAAATAAAGATTCTGGACAGAAAAGAGCTCTTCTTAAATACTCTGTCCAGGGCAACAACGTTAGACAGCTCGCATATCGCGAATTTTCTTCTAAAAAAAGAGAAACAAATAATACAAGAATCTCTAGACAAACTTGCCAAAAGGCAAAGGAGTGGTATTTATGCATAAAAAAATACCATTGTTATTACTTGCTACAGTAACATTGCTTTCGGCTTGTAACAATAAGATTGTAGATGAAGCTGAAAAGGTTGAGTCTCAGAAAAAAGAACAAGAATATATGCAAGAAGAACTGGAAGCAAAACAGTTAGAAATATTGGAGGAAAATGAAATAACCATTGATGAAGTTTTAGAGGATATAGACAAAGAGAAAGAAACCAAAAAGACACTCGAAATTGAGAAAGTTGAGGAAAAAGAGGAATTTCATGATGGGGAGGAATTCGCGCAATACGTAGCAAGTGTTCTATTTGATTATTTTACAGGAGAAATTTCCGCAGAAGATTACTACAATTTTGTAACAAAGCACGGTTCTCTGAAGCATGTTAAAGACTTAGATACAGATATGAAGGACTTAATGGTGAAGAGCTTTGCTGATATTCAAAAGTTTTTCCTAGAGCAGGATCTAGCTATTAATAAATATAAAGTATCAGAGTTAACACTAGATGAAGCTGGTATATATGGATATTTTTATAGAACACTTATTACCGAAGAGGGAACTGAATTAAACTATGTTACAACTATTGTTAATGAAGGCCAGAATTGGAAATATGAGTCTGATGTTCTATCACATGGCTACAAGGAAAATACTAAGGAAGAGGGATAAAATATGATTTTAAACAATTCACAATTACTTAAAAAGGTAGATGATAGACTTGTTCAGTTATTGCAAGTTGACGAAGAGTTTCAAGCCGAATTTAATCAGATTCAAGCATATTATCTAAAAAAATTCATTCCGATTATTAATGATAGAGATAAAAAGACGTTCAATGCCTGGTTGCGTAAGTCAATGATTGAGCAATTTCAAAATGGTTACATGATGATTGAACAATACTATAATGATGAAAATGCCTATATTAATGAACAATTGTACACTCTACCAGAAGGAATGTTTACAGAAAACACACCGATCATATTAAGGGAGATGCTCCAGCCGCTATTAGACCAGGGTATATTACTCGACGAGATAGTTGACACCGATACGACAAGCAATCTCATTGTTTGGGCTATTGAAAAGTATGAAGATATTCGCCCCTTATTAAAACAAACGAGCTTTGATCTTACTTGTTTAGGTGCTAGACAAGCTTTACGAGACAAAAGAAAAGAATTTGAGTTTAAAACAATTACATTGGAAACAGAAGAAAGAAAACTTGGTAATATTGGAGACTTAATATTTATTAATCCACAAATGTACCTAACAATTAATCATGTGTCATCGAATGTAGAATATTGGGATATTCATTATTGGTCATCAAATTTAAGAGGTATTGAAAAAATTGGAGAAGCTTTAGTATTAAGTGATCCCGATTATATAGCTACAAAAGTGAAATTATCTTACCATCTATCTATGCTAGACTTTATACCCCAAGAGGAAATTACAGCGATTGCAAATCACCATATCAACAAACTTACAGATTATGCAGAAGCGGATGAAATACAGTATCAGTTGAAGCTGGTAAGTAACTTTTTCTCGCAGATATAATTCTATTCTACTATTCTAACAAAGTTTAAATAATGAAGCCTTTAAAATTCAAGGAGGTAATAAGTGATGTATGAGGATATTTTAAGTATACTGAAAGACAATAAAAGTGTACTGTATGTCAATTTTAATAAATTTAACTACGCTTCACATATAGTACGATTATTGTTATCAAGGTATACTTTTTCCGACATAGCAATTATAGATCATATATCACAGATTAATTTCATTCACCGCAATTTAAAATTTAGTCAATCAGTAAGTTTATATCCTTTCAAGGATGTGGCCGAGGGGTTAGAAATTCTACAAGAGTGTAGGACGTATACAAGTCAGCAACTATTTGTGTGTCAGTATCCAATTGACAGTGTAGTACTGGAGAAATTACCTAGATATTTTGATTTCACGGTAAACGTATTTAATAAAGATGAATATGAGATCATTGATAATCTTAAAGTGAAAATAAAAGCTTAGTAACCAAAAAAGACCCTATCCAAGATGGATGGGGTCTTTAATCTAACTTTGCTTAACTTCAATACTCTTCATATAAGCCTTTTTAGCATGGAAAAAAGTCATATGATTAGATATTGTTCCACTTTGAAACAATTCATTAAGGTAAGTAGCAACACTCATAGCAGCCATTCTATTTGTTAATAATCGCTGAGGATCATTAGCAACGATATTAGAGCAAGCTAATTGAGATGGTGCTATCTCATCTTTATCAGATAATATGTCTGGAAATACCTCTGCAACGGGCGGTAAAATCGTTTCTCCTTGTAATTTAAGACCACAAACAACTTGACCATCCCAACCACTTTCTTCATATGATTTACTCTCATCATCTGTCCATTCAGTCATTGGCCGTATGCCAAAATCGCTTGGAACCGATGCAGCCGAATTGCCTACGTCAATATATAAACACCTTCCAGCTCGTTCAAAGAATTCATGTATGACAGCTCTTGTATAATTATTATCTACACATCCAATGATAACGGGTAAGAATAAAACATCATAACGTACATCATCCGAAATCTTTAGATGATTATTGCTAAATAACATTTTTAGAGATTCATAATCCTCAATATAATCTTCCGAATAACTTGCGATTTGTAAATCATAAGCAGCACTATATCTTTTAGCTAAAACATCTGCTTTCTTCTTACCTATATCCTGTTTAATAAAGAACTGATTTTTTAGGTTTTTTTCCTCAATCACATCGGGATCTGCAATTAAATAAAATCCATCTTGTTTAAAAATGGACATCATTTGTGCCACCATTTGTGTGGTGTAAGACCCCGTCGCTCCGGTTCCCAACTGTACAATATAAGGGAAGATACCGTGTCTTGTTCTCCACTTGTCCTCTAATAAATTTATCATTTAATTACCTCCACAACACTTAAATCATAATTAGAATTTACCTCTGTAAACGGGTACTCAAAAATACTCCAAAGATCTAAATTAATATGTCTACCACTATAGATATCGAAAGTTCGAACAGTCAGTTCAGGAAAGAATTTATCAATTCTACCGACGATAGCATATAGAATTGGTGCTCTTTCACTCGCATTGTCCTGTAAAGAAGGAATAGGGGGCATAGTGTGGTGAGAATGAATCTCCATACACTTTATATAGCTACCTTCCAAAGCCTTCTCAGCTGCTTCTATTGCCGTTTCTGTGACTTCTACCCATAAAGGGTGCGCTTGTTGTTTAGGAATATCCATAAAGAAGCTGTCCGTATCTCTATCGTAAAAAATATCTGCATGTACCTCTGTTCCATACTCATCAGAAAAACGCTTAGAGATAGCAATAAAATCTTTTAATAAAGAGAAAGGGATTCTTCTCTTTGAAACAGCAAAAGAGTCCTTATCGGACTCTTTTCTACTGTTGTTTCCTTTCTTTTTTGCTTGAAGGATGACGGAAACGATATTCTTTTTCTTGATATACACAAGCTCCGCTCCCGCTTCTAATACAGGTAGATCTTTCTTCAAGCGTTTTTTTACATCCGCTTTTGTAATTGGCTTATATTCCACTTCTTTTTCCTTATTTTTTCTTGGTATACCCATCTCTAATTCTTCGGTACTAAAATAATCATTAATATCAATTTGTTCCGTATAGAAATAAATGATGGTATCACTATTGACCTCGAAAGTTTCTGCTGCAGCCTTGGCAGTAGAATTATTTTTACTTTCTTCTAACTGCTTAGCCAGTTCAGCCTGTTTCTTCATGCGTTCTTCCTCTTCTTTTTTCTTTTTAATAGCATAAGGGTCCTCGATATCGAATAATGAAAAAATGTCAGTTTGTTGTAAGTTATTTGTAGTCATTGCAATTCCTCCTAATGTTTATCCATTATTTTGTAATAAAAAAACCTCGTTAAACGTTTGGTTCATTGGCATTAAAACTTCATCATCAAATGATTTATCTCGAAAAGTCTTTAATAAGCTATTTAAGTTATGACCTATCGCCATACTTCCATAGTCATTACCAAAGGGAGCACTGAAAAACAAAAGATGCATCTTTTCCAATTGATTTAAATGTTTTATTTCTGGGAAAACGTTCATTCCCATACATACGTTACCTGAGTCATGATGAACGTTAGAATAGGGGAAATAATACATCTCGGTATCACCAGTAATTAATCCTTTGTCTTTTACAGCAAACATCTTTAGATTTTGAATGGTATCTTTAACGACAGAATATTTAAGAACTAATTTCGGGAAACCCAACATTAATTTTCCTTCTTCTGTATGTTCTATTTGCCATTGCCGCTTCTCTAATTCAATAAAAACGTCGTAACCGTATGTATTCGTAAGAAGTTTAATACAGTTGCGAGGTAGAAAAGGGGTTTGATGACCAATCCCCTCTGTACTAGAATTAGATAATGCTCTAATAATGTCATTTAAAGCCATTTTATATTCCCCTATAACCATACCGTCCTGCGTTTGCTTAACCTCTACATGTTCGGAAAAATTACGCAGCCGATCTGTTATCTTTATGTGAAATTCCATTGTCTTCCTCCTCAATCACTTTAAGTAGCTCATTACACATTTCGCTAATTTCAGTTAGTGCAATAGCCAATTCGTGACTCATTCCTGTAAACCAGATAAGCACAATTATTTCATTTGTCTCTTCATTGAATCTAATCGTTGCTTCAGTATGATTAAAGATATCAATGTCTTTTCTGGTTAATAACCTTAATAATTTTTTTCTGTATTTACTTTCAAGAACTCGTTCTATTTTGTGGTCTTTGATTATAAAGCACGTTTCTGGTTCTCCATCTGTAAATACATTAGGATACTTACTAGTTATCTTGTGTACCTCATCCCACGGATAAAATTCGCTATCTTCAAACAGCAATCCTATTCCATTCATTAAAATATCCATACCCGGTTCCGTTGAGTAATTTATATCTACCATGAAGTGATTTACTTTTATTTCATCTATTGATACACCTGCATCATGGAACGCTTTTAGCGTCATTAAATTTGAAATGGAATACAGGTAACTTTCTTTTGCGTAATAATCCATTTCCAGTTCCATTTAGGAAACCTCCTTAGATAAAAAAATCCTCTTCGTCTTCTATTGGAAAATGTTTATCTTTAGATATTGATAGCTGGAAAACAGCAGTATCGACTTGATGATAGATTAGGTACGGGCTAGAAGGGTTCAAAAATAAAGGTCCTTCATCATCTTCAATTGGCCCAAAATCTATATCTTCCATAAGCCTGTATGCTTCTTCGACATCATCTAAAGTAAAATTGGAAAAGTTAATATTATTAATTGAATCGTGATCTAAAATATGACGCATAACATTAACCAAACCACTTTCATCTTTCATTTCTTTCATCTTCTTAACTTTGAAAGTCTGAATGCTTTGAGTAAACTTCTCTAAGTTAAATTCCATTTCAAAACCTCCGTTAAAAGTTAATGGTAGGGGAGGGTGAGACAATCCACTCTCCACTACCTATTTATCCTCAAACTGTGCGTACAGGTAAAACTAATTGTAATGTTGATTCATCATTTTCCGCTTTAAAAGTAAATGGACGCATTGGACCATTGAAACCAATGATGATATTGTCATCCTTAATTGCTTTCAGTGCTTCCAATGCAAATTTAGCAGAAAATGATATCACAACATCTTCACCCTCAAAGTTTTCTAACACGACATCTTCTGATAGGTTTCCGACTTCTGGAGTATTACTAGTAATTGACGCCATAATACCCCCGTCGATTGACAATTTAACTATCGGTTTATCAGAAAGTACCAAAGCTCTTTCTAAAGAACTTGTTAATTCCTTATTAGATACTTTAACTGTAGTTTTTTCAGTATTCGGTATTAATCTATCCGTTTCAGGATAATTACCATCCAAAATCCGAGAGAAAAACAATGTCGTTCCGAATTCAAAAAATATCATATTATTCTTTACTGTTAATTTTACAACTTCATTTTCAGGGAGCACTTTGTTTAGTTCCTTTAAAGATATTCCTGGAATAGTTGTATCAAAATCCTCTGGTGCATCTAAATCTGTTATGATCTGAGACAATCTATGACTGTCTGTAGCAACAAACTTTAGCTGTTCTCCTTGTTTTTTAAAATTGACTCCTGTTAGGATGGGGCGCGTTTCTACGATAGATACTGCAAATACAGTCTGATTAATAATATCTTTTAATACATTGGATTCGATTTCCAATGCATTGACATCGGTAGTATTTGGCAGTTTAGGATATTCCGCTGCATCCATTCCGTTTAATTTGAACTTTGACTTACCGGATTTAATAATTACCCTCAGTCCTTCGTCCATTTCAACGGATACAGATTGCTCTGGAAGTTTTCTAAGAATGCTATTCAGCAATTTCGCTTGAAGAACAACGCTTCCTTCATGAATATCCTGGATAATGGTATCTTCACCATCTGTAGCAGGGATAAATGTCCTTATAGTGATGTCCCCATTCGAACCTATTAAAGTAATCCCTTCCTGAGTAATATTTAAATAGATTCCATTTAAAACAGGAATTTGAGACTTGTTTGATATAGCTCCGATAGAAGTATTTACTCCATCAATAAGTGTCTTTTTGTTGATTGTAAATTTCATAACAAACATCCTCCAAAATATTATTATTTTAAAAATAAAAAAAGCATAAAAGAGGGGATATAGATACCCCTGCATTTATGCTTCTCCTCCGCTAAAAACTTAGCTTACTTGTTGTTTTTGAAAATAAGTAGCCTTTGCTAATTCTTCTACCTGTTTGACCTGTTTATCACTGACATTAAAGAAACATCTTTGCAAACTGGTTACTTTAATGTTAACTAGGTAAGTTTGAACAAGATTTAGAAACTGAGTTTCCTCAAAATTATATTTTAGCTTGATCCTTTGTAGTTGGTAGATTGGTTTAAGAGCTTTATAATATGCGGTTAATTCTTTCAAACTTGCGTTTCGCACATAATTTAAAGCATCAATCTGTAATTTATTCGCTTTATTAAAAATACGAATAATTAATTGTGGATTATTGCTAATACCAATTACCTTTTCAAATTCATTTATATATTTTTGTACCTCAGTCCTAGGGTCCTTCTCTTGCTTACTAGAGATATTCGGATTAGTAACTGGCTGTTGTTGTGAAACATTACCGCTATTTCTGCTTGGTAAAGCCCAATCAGGTAATTGCGGTGGGTTCCAATATCCCTCTATTTTGCTTTTGTTATCTCTCATATAAATTTTCCCTTGGTTTTTATTAGGAAAAATCTGTACCATTTCTTCTTGTAGGTTGTAGAGATAACGGCCAATGCCAAAGTGAACAGCTGCACGTTTAAACGCTCCGCTTATTCCACCTTTTGTAGCTTCAAAAGCAGTAAGATCCGCTCCGTCGTACTTAGTCACTGTTTTCCGTTGGGTAAATGAATTTTTATACCACATAGTATTCCGTTATGCAGTTCACGAAAATCATTCTCCCAATTTCCAATACCCATTACAGTATCTAAACGGTTCATAATTGCACGACTTTCAACATAAGCAGCTACAAAAGCATATTTTTTACCGCTTCTAGCAGTAAAACTACGCATGACCCGCCACTCAATTTCATCCTCACTAAATGGTTCTGATAACCTTCTTTGAATCTCCTCCAAACTTACTTCTGGCATAACAAACATCCTCCTATAATAATTTTAATATCCTCTATCTGATAATTTTGGACACAAAAAAACGTCCTTCAGACAATGGATAATTACACACAAAAATAAAGTGTGTTTCCAATGTTCCAAAGAACGTTTAAAATAGTCACAAAAAGTGATAAAAACCATCAAACCTTAAGAGGTTCGTCCAAAAATATCAAATAAAAAGTATTACATTGATATTATAACTAAACTATTGATAGAGGACAACCAAAGAATCAAAATAAGACTTCATGCACAAGCAGCCTAATTGAAGCAGGTACAGCATCCAGCCTTGAAAATAGCTGTTTATATGGTGGTCAACAACACAGTATAATGTAAAAAAGTTCATTACTAAAATTAGATAGACTTGGCACGATATCATACAGAACTGACAGAGGAATGACCTTTAGACTGCATTTAGCTATAATAAAGAAAATGGAATTCATAAGGAGATGAATCTTGTGTACTTCAAAAGTGACTACCATGAGGAAACGGCCAGGGAGTTAATGAAAAGATTTGGATTTGAAAAACTGGAAGATGATAGGGAATACGGTACATTTTGTTATGTAACTACCGCTACATACAAATATGAAGACCTGAAAAAAGTAGCTGATTCAGAAGGGTTGGACTTGGATAAACTGCAACAAATCATGCTAGTGTATTCTTCAACTGAAATTAGCATGATTCGTTTTGGGCTTCAATTGTTCAACGCTAATATTGATGATATAACCATCCCTGATGTTATGTCAGGACTAGATGACGAAAACAAGAGGGTAGTGATAGAGGCCCTCAAATTTAGATATCGAATTCGCTAACATTGATCTTAGAGAAGGCGGGAAGATTACTCTCTTCTTTAATTACTTCATCATTCGTATTGGGACGAGAATTCTTGGGTTTGGATGAGAAGGATACGGTCCCCTTAAAAAGCCTAATTATATATAGGGTTTATTAGAACTTATTAAAAGGTTGACCCGTAATTCTTTCATCTCCTAGAGGATATGGTATTTATTGTGTTTCCAGATAGAAGGGATGCTTTATGAGTGATACCTTCTTTTTAGAAAATACATATGCTATAATGATGAAAACATAATAATAAAAGTGAAAACCACTGACAGACAGCTCTTTATAAAAAGGGGCGACATGTTGGTGGTTATTTTTGTTATAAGGATTGGTGTATATGATACTGTTTGAAGACATTGATACTGTAGAAACAAACTTAGAAAGACTTATCATACTTAGATTGCGTTTAAATCTTAAAAAATATGAAATGGCTAGAGCAATTGGCTACAATGAAAGTTATTATTCACAAGTTGAAAATGGGGTTTATCCTATCTCAGATACCCTAATAAAGAAAGTGAACAATTATTTAATTAAGGAGCAGAAGAAACATGGAGAATATATATTTAGTCAGTACGAATAACGTTTTTATTAATAAAGTATATTCCAACATAAGTACTTCTTTTCCTTCTCTTCGTAAGAAAGAAGAGAAAATTATCAAAATCCAAGATAAAAAACAGTTAATAGAGCTTATAAAAGATAATGTATTTGATTTTATTATCATGGATACAAGCTTAATAAGCATTAAAGAGATCATAAATGAGTTGAGTGATACTCAATCCGGATTGGTTTGGATAATCGACTCGAATAGTGAAACAAAAAGAGTTAATGACCATTTACATATTTGGAATTCACATGCTGATTATAAAAATGACCTTTACCGATTAGGGACTACCAATACAGAAATTAAAAAGAGCGGAATCAAATCCAGCCATCTACCAGGGACAAAAGACAACCCTATTCAAGAGATAAATAAAGATAAAACCAATGACGGTTCAAATATAATAAATAAACCGCAAGAAACTTCAGTTGAAAAAAGTAATAACCTACCTGAATCCGTGTCAACTAGTAATGATAAACACGGGAAAAATACATTCTTAAACACGAAAAATGAAGGGAGTATCTTAGATACAGAACAACAGCAAGTCGAAGCGGAAGATATTAAATTAGAGGATGGGGGAGAGGACAGTGAGAAAACTGAAGTAACAGACGACGAGCCAACAGTTATATCAATCGCTCCACCATATCCTCAAAAGATCGAACACGAAATACATAGCCGGTTATTGGAAGCAAGAACAGTAGATTTAAGTCTTTATCCTTCTAATACAGATTCGAAGGAAGAAAGGATTATACAATTAGAACCCTATGTAAAAGAATATTTTAGCTTAGTCGGCCAAAAAGAATTTCTAAGTGGTACCGATAAACGATTAGCTGCTACCTTAGAAATGTTTGAGTATATAAATATGAACCGCTCCATCAAAAACAAATCGGTAGGAGTATGGTCTCCTGTTTCAGCAATAGGGGTTACTACATTTGTTATGAATTTTGCTTTTCATCTTGGAGAGAGAAGACTTCCGATATCTGTCATGGAAGGTTTAAAGGAAACTCCTATGATGTTTAAGGAATTAGAGAGGATTGCTCCAACCAATAAAATATTCCCCAAAGATTGGCTTTCTTATGTTTCTTATATGAATAAAAGAAAAGAACTTGATAAAGGAAATGCCCATTTTGTCCGTTCTGCAGTTATTGATTACAAAGGGGTATATTGGTTCCCTTTAGCAAAAACTCTAAATGAGGATTATAATGCATCTATCATTGAAGATATCCCTTATTATTTATCATTCGGAAATCCAAGAGAGATTGTATTAGTTGATTTACCGAATGGTGAATTTAAGAAGGACTCGAGGAAGTTAATCAAAGAATTAAAGGAACTCTGGATATTATTAGATGGATCTACGGATATTATTTTTAGCTATATTAATTATATAGAACAGTTACAAGCAGATAATCCTCATTTAAGAATCTCACTAATACTATTAGATTATTTCCCTTATGTATCTAAAACATTGGTTGAACAGAGTTTTAAATATCCTGTTTTAGCTACGTTGCCGGATCTGCATAGTGAGATAAGAAAAAACAAATATGAACATATGTCCATTATGGAGAATGAAGATATAAAAGAGTTATTACAACCATCCTTTTCTAAGATTGGTAGGTATTTATATGAGGAAGGATATATCTATCAAAGAAGCAATAAAAAGAGTAAGTTAAACACCTATTATTCAAAATCGCTTGATAAGCTCAAAGGCTTTTTTGTATAATGAAAATGTACTTCTTTTATTTTTCTTTTTAAAATTGACCTTTTAAGGTTAATTGGTATCTCTTAGCAAATTTAAAACGTCTTTGGACGTATGGAAAATAGCACTATATTTGTGTGCTAATTCATACTGTCAAAGGCGTTTTTTTGTTGCCTTTTTATTGAAAGAAGGGAGAGAACGCCTGATGGAATTAATTTTTGGTAATGTAATTGGAATTGTTGTGGCACTTATGATTGTGGGGGCTTGTAAGTCTGTAATCAAGAGTGATTATTACCTTGATTTACCCAGAATCGAAAAAGAAGATGATGTAAAACCAAAGCGAAAATTCTACGTTGGTAAGTTTCTGACTACTATCTTACTTGTTTTAGCATATGGCTACATTGCTTATGCTTTTGGTCTTAAAGCGGAAACTGCTTTTGATATTTTAAAAACAATGTAGATAAGCAAAATTTAAAGAAGGAGTAATTAGACTATGATACGTGAGTTAAAGTTAACATTTAAAGTAACAATTGCTGGAGGTACAAGAAGTACGTAACCAACAAGGCTAAGATTTGTACTTTGTACAACTTAGCCTTGTTGGTTATACATAATTGAATTTAAGATCCATGTATATGATTAGCAAATAACTTTCTTTTGATAGAAATAGAACGCATTTAGGAGCTGTGTGTCCTTTTCACTTAGGAAGTTTTTTATTTTATTGTTTTTAGAAATGGAGGTATTAATTATGATAAACATTGTAAGGCAAATGAAGATGATAAAGAAAGCTTTATTAAATGGGGCCATCTACATTTCTGATCACTCGAAACAACGAATGTTATCCAGGGGTTATCAAAGTGTAGATATTATTCGTGGGATATTAAGCGGAACCATTAATGAAGTCCAAAGAGGATTTGATCCAGTAAGTAAAGCAGATGCTAACAAGTTTGTAATCGAAGGTGAAGATTACCACGGAAATCCTATTGCAATTGTTCTCGTGGAAAGCATGGAAGGCTATTGCTTAGTTACGACAATGCCGCCAATGGATAAGAACCGCTTTAGTAATGTAATATAAACATAGGAGGATGTTTGTTAATGAAAGATTATAGAGTTACTAGAATACCAAACTTTTTAGAATTTATACGTGTAGCGTGTCCTGTTTGCGGGCATACTGGTGGTTGTATGATTCATACAGATGGTGACCGTGTCGTTTGTATAAGGATAGAAAGTAAGATACCTTTTAGTAAAAATTCTTCTCTTCCTTCATGGTTACACTTTTTAAATGGAAATAAGAGACATCCTGGTATAAATGATAATAATATTGAGCAGAACAGAGGAAATAAAAAACTAGCTGATAGTGAACTTAATAAGGTTTATTCTATCATGTTGGACTACTTAGAGTTAACAGACGAACATTATAATCACCTTACTTCGCCTTCTCGAGGACTAACAGATGAAGAAGTAATGACTCGTGGGTATACTTCATTTCCAGCCGCTCCTTGGACATTGGCAAAAGCTATTCAAAATGATTATGGTATTGAATCTTTTGCAGGAGTACCAGGATTTTTTGAAGCCACGGGGAAATATGGAGACTATTGGTCCGTATTAGGTAGAGAGGGGATTTTAATACCTTACCGCAATAACAGAAACGAAATAACAGGTTTTCAGTATCGTATTGATAATCCACCACCAGTAGCGAAAATTAAACAACTGACTGGTGTTTACGGATTAAAGGCGACGAATAATGGTAATCAGGTAAAAGTTTTTTATGAAAAGGAATTAATTTTTGAAAAAGAGATGCAGTTAAATGAAACTGTTAGTCTGGAAGATTCCAAAGGAAAAACATTAGGATTTGTTTCGCTAAAAAAGGGAAACCGCTACTACTGGTTGTCTAGTGCAAATAAAAAGAATGGTACTGGAGCAGGGTCACCAAGTCCTGTTCATGTAGCTGTACCATCTCGCACTCTAAAAAATTGGCAAAGCGGACAATCACTTTATCGGAAAAAGATTTGGTTAACAGAAGGTGCATTAAAAGCTGATATAGCAGTTGATATGCTTCAACGTTCATTTACTCAGGAGCAGTTAGCTAAACACGGTGATACCTTTGCTGCAATACCAGGAGTGAATGCCTGGCAAACAGTTATTCCAATCTTTGAAGATATGGGTGTAGAGGAGATAAACCTTGCTTTTGACCGAGATTTTACTTCGAATGAATATGTTATGAGTTCCCTGAAAGAGTTTTTGGTCACTACAAAACAAAAAGGTTACCATGTAAATATGGTAAGCTGGGGGAAAGATGATGGTAAAGGAATTGACGATCTATTATTAACCGGTTCTAAAATACCTAAAATAACACGTATTTTTTAAACCATCTATATTATAGGTTTATAGAATGGAGTAGGGGGGTGTTTCCCTACTTCCGCTATAAATCTACCAACCTAAAAAATTAGTTGCTTTTTTGGAAAATATATCATAGAATAAATTCATAGTTTAATAGAAAAGGGAAACGCCCTGAAAGATATGTGAACGAAAAAATACTTTTTTCGTCCGTTCACTATTTTTCAGGGCGTTTTTTATTTGCCTTTTTATTCCTTTAAAACACTCTAAAACGAAAGGGGTGAATACAAAAAAATGTCTTTAACAGTTAACAATAAAGCAACCAAAATTTTACTTATTGTATTAGCAGTTGTTGGATTTTTATTCGTGTTTGATGTTGGAACCTCATATGCGAGTACCGGCGCTTTCGACCATGTAAATGGTGTAAGTAATTCAAGAAACACTGAAACCGCGGTATATAGTGACCTAAACAAATTAGTTAACATAGTTATGGCTGTCGGAGGTTTTTGGATTTTAGCTTGTTTAATCTTCGCAGGTATTCGTTTATCTAGTGCTCAAGGTAATCCGCAAGCACGTACTCAAGGATTTATTGGACTTGGGATGGCCGCCATTGGTGGTTGGATCGTTGTTCAAGCGCGTACAATCGCTGGTTGGATTGGCGGATTTGGGGCAACTAGTTAGTTCATACAGAATCCTACCAAACCACCCCTCTTTTTATTCATGAAAGAGGGGTGAACTTTTAATAAAAGATGAATGGAGAATTTAATTGGCTAGAAAAGTAACTGTACCAATTGATATGTCCTCAGAGCAAAAAGTAATCTTAGGTATTATTTCTAAACGTCAGCTAATCTATCTTATCGTCGGCGGAATGTTGTTGTACTTTTATGTGCCCAAAGTATATGGGCTTGTAAACGACCCTCTTATTGGCATTATTTTCGCGATGTTCTCGGCGCTACCTACAGCAATCCTTGTGCTTCTACTAGGTTTTATGAAACATCACAAACACAGTTTGAATTTTGATAAGTATTTTCTTATCAAATTAAGATATAGAAGTCAGCTCGGAGCTTGGAGAAAAGGTCCAGCTGTGTCCACTAACGAACAGTTACCAGCTAAAAAGAAAGAGAGGAAATAATGCATGGGAAATATTATTTTCTTCGCGTTATTAGGGATGGCGATGTATATAATCATACAAAAAACAAATGGTCGCCCAATATTCCCTACATTCAATTCGGATGAAGGTAATTCAAAACAACCTATTAAATACAAAAAAAATAATCCAAAGAAAAAGGAAAAGGATCTACCAATAGATGAAGAACCTAATCCATTTAAAGAATTTATTGGTGATGTTAAGGAGATAAAACATCACATGCTGCGATACCACGACAATACTTTTGTAATGTTTGCAGAGGTAGAACCTGTTAACTATTTCCTACTATCCCAAAGTGAACAGGAAGCAATCGACGTTACGTTTGAAACTTGGCTTGCTCAAACAAACTATAATGTTCAATTTTATCTTCAAAACAGATATATAGACTTATCTGAACCAATTACAAAAATGCAAGAATCGATGAGAAATGCTGAAAACCTTCACCCAAATACAATAGCATATGGTGAGTCAATGGTTGAGGATTTACTAGCTTGGCAGTATAACTCTCCAATTTATGAAACAAAAAGATATTTATTATTCACTCATAAAATTAACACTGCTGAAATTACTGCTGACAACGAAGAAGAATTAGAGGAAAAGATAGTAGATAAAGCATTCGGTGAATTGCATAGACGACTTATCGCTGCTAAAAACCAATTAAATAATGCAAGAATGGAAGTCCAATTATTAACAAATGAAGGAATTGCTGATGTTCTATACCATGCCTTTAACAGAAGGAGAGCAGTCAAAAATAGGTTTAAAGATTTCGGTGAACAAGAAATGCTCGCTTCATATGTAACCGCAGATCAGGATGAGATTCGTGTTGAGCTTGTAAAGGAGGCAATTAACAATGAAAAAGAAAAAGAAGCTGTTTCAGCGAAAGAAGAAGTTCCAAAAACAGGAACAGAATAACACCAATATAGAGTCCGATACAGCGGAACTTTCAAATGAAGAAAAACTATCTTCGACTGAAATCAGTTATGACGAAGAAGGAAATATTATTATGCCACCAAAACCTACTGTCTGGGATTTAATCGCTCCCGATGGACTATCTATCAATTCAGAAGATAGTGGGGTAATCAAGCAATCGTTAGGTACTAAAACATATTTTAGACCATTCTATATACCACTTGATGGCTATCCGAGAAAAATGCCTACAAATTGGTTATATAAAATGACTTCTGCAGGTGAAGTAGACATATTGGTGGATGTACATAAAATGTCAACCGCTCACGCCGTACGATTATTGCAACAACAAATTACCATCTTACAATCTAACTTATCGTATCAAACGAAGAAAGGAAATATTGATACGATACAGGAAACTAAAACAAGAATATTTGATGCGGAAAACCTCATGGCAGAAATCCAGTTTTCGGAGAACGACCTTTTCAACGTCAGTACATTCGGTGTGCTATATGGTCAGTCGGAAAAAGAGCTAAATAACTTTAGTGAAACTGTCGAGGATATCATGGCTAATGGTTTCTTCAAACTTACTGGAGCATGGAGCAGAGTAAAAGATGGTTTTAAAAGTGCTTTACCATTAGGGAAGAATAGAATGCCAGACACCTTAAGAAACCTTGATAGACGCTCTTTATCCACGTATTCTCCCTTCATTAGTGGGAGCGGAAGATATATGGGCGGTATACCAATAGGTGTTAATCGTATCACTGGCCAACTTGAATTTATAAATTCATTTGGTACAGAAAACTATCGTCCTCAAAACTATAATATGGGAATAACAGGCATCCCAGGTTCAGGTAAGTCCTTGGCAATGAAATTAAAAATTGCCCGAGAAACAAGTGGTGCAGATGTATGGTCAATGATTATCGATCCAGAAGCAGAATTTGTAGATTTAACTAAGAAACTTGGCGGTATTAATTTAAATATTTCAGAGGAAGAAGATATCTGTATAAATCCTTGTGCTATCAGTGCCACGGAAATAGAAAAGAACATTGATGAAGATGATGAATTGTCTTGGCTCGAAGCTAATGATAACCATGAAATTGTTGAAAGAAACGGAAAAACATACATCCGATTTGTTCCAGTTAGAGAAAAGCAGGCTGAGCTCTTAAATTTCTTTGATATCATCGTTCGAGGTAAAGACTCGGAGGATCCGGGGCTAACTGTGTTTGAAAGAAACTACTTAGAAGAATCTATTAAATATGTATTTGAAGAACAACTAGAAATTACAACGCATCCGGATTCTTTGTATAGACATATCCCAACAGAAATAGACGGCCGTTTAGTTCAATCAAAAGCAAGAAAGCCAGAACCAACTATTTCAGATATATATAAAGTTCTAATTGACAGATATAAAGACGAAAGAAAAGCAGAACGACTTATCGCAGCTATTCGTCCATTTTTAAGGGATGGTAGTAAACCAATATTTGACGGTCAAACCTATTTTGGTAAAGGGGTAACCAACTCCCTATTGGAATCTCGAATTGTAAACTTCAACATTGCCGAAATGGAAGAAGGCTTTTTACGACCAATCGCATACCACGTTATTCTGAATTATATTTGGGAGTATTTTGCGAAAAATCCTGAAAATGCTTTAAAGAAGAAATATATATACGCGGACGAATTGTGGCAATTTATAGATAACGAACAAACTGTTAGTTTCTTTGAAAAAGTAGCAAGAAGAGCCAGAAAAAGAAACTGTGGTCTGTGCTGGGCTACTCAAGACTTTGTTCGTATTCTTGAAAATCCAAAAGCAAGGGGGATTTTATCCTCTACCTTTACTATTCTCTTCATGCAACAAAACAATATTGACGAAGCAAAGGTAAGAGAGAACTTTGATTTATCAGAAGGAGAGATTTCAATTATCTTCGGAAACCCTGGAAAGGGAGAGGGGATATTACGAATCGGTAAGAGTTCCGTATACCTGCAAACTAATCCTTCAGAAGAAGAATTAATATTTATCGAATCAAACCAAGCTGTATTGGAGCAAATGTTAGAAAAGAAAAGAAAAAAACAACAGCAATAAATCAAAACAATAAAAAGGGGGTGAATTGATGTTTAACATTAGCGATAACTTAATGAATATACTCAATGATATTTTTTCCTGGTTGTACGAATCATTAATCGAGCCATTTCTATTTCTTCATAGTTTCCAAAACTTAATATTTGGAGAAGGTAGAACTGAAGACTTAATTCATAAGACATTTACTTCAACGGAGATAACAGGGGTATTCCAACCAGGTTCGACCTTAATTGCTTCAATAGCAGGATTCTTCATCTTAGCTGCTATTGTAGTAGCGGGAATGAGGATTGGTTCTACTGCTATCAACCCAGCAAGCAGAACATATTATATTGAGTTTTTCAAAGACCTAGCTATTGTAGCAATCGTTTTCTTCAACTTAGATTTTCTATATGATTTTATATTCACCATTAATAATGGTATTGTAAATATTTTCGCTTCCGGTTACGAAGATGCCGGACTAGACCTTCTTACCAGTGTTTCAGGAAACGGTATTATCGGTTCAATTATTGTAGGAATCATTATATTGTTTCTCACTCTTTGGGCTAACTGGTATTACATGATGCGAAAATTAACTTTACTCATTCTAATGATACTTGGTCCTTTGATGATCGCTCTTTTCTTAATACCACAATTTAAAAGTGTTACAGTTGCATGGTTTGAAGAATTGGTTGGTACCGTATTCGTACAGAGTATACATGCGATTCTCTTTTGGATTGCAGCTCTAATAACAGTTGCAAACGCTGATCCCACCGAGGGTAATATGATAGATGCGCTAGTTAACATTGAATCTTTAATTCTATATTTAATATTCATCCCTACCGGTGAAGCAATTCGCTCACTACTCGGAATGGGTGGAGGAATGCACAATAACCTTAGTCGTGCAGGAGCAATGTTTGGTTTATCTGCATTAGCTGGTGTATATGGCTCTGTTAAAGGGGCATTAGACAAAGATAGCGGTAGCGTTATGGGAGCTTTAAAAGGTGCAAGAGATGGCACTTCCAAAGTAAATAGAACTACAGAACAAACCGATGGGGAATCCATCATTAGAGATGCTACGATGGCTGCAAATACAGGAACTGATACAGGTACGACTCCTAAAGCAGAAGGAATGCTAAAATGGGGCGACATTGGTAGCAAAGCAGGTAAAGCTATTGCTGGTTCCGCTGGTTCCATAGGTGGTGCTGCAATTGGCGGCCCTATGGGTTCAATGGTCGGCGCTTCCGTTGGATTTATTGCCGGTGGAGTTGCTGGAGGTGTTGCTGGTAGGGGAGCGAAAGCTTCTAAAGATTTAGTTGCTAACAATCTAAAAAACGGCAAAAATTCTTTTACTGATACATGGGGTGAATTAAAAGACCCGCTTAAAGGAAATCAAGAAGAACTTGCTAATGTACTTGCGGACAAGGAAACAGCAGACTATGAAAATGAATTTAAACCAAGTTTTGTTGAAAAAGCTCAACAAGATTTTCCAGACTTAGATCATAAAGGTATTGAAATGATGTGGCAGGACCATAAAGAAGGTATTCATGCCAATAACCTAGCAAATGCAAGAGATTTAGTGAAAAAAGCTACCGGTAAAGAAGGCAAACTTGCTAGTGCCTCATCCTTAGCTAACACTGGTGCTAGTGAAATGACGAATAGATGGGCTAATGAAAATAAAGAAGCTTTTGAACAAGAGTACGATTCTGCTAATCCATTACCAGAAAATGCAACAGCTGAGGAAATGAAGCTTCATGCAGAAAATAAAAATAAAGCATGGAATGAAAAAGTGGCTTCAAAACAGGCTCATTTCCAAAGTATCGCTAATCAAACTGCTGATCAATTAAAAGATGAAGCAATGGGGTCAGAAATAATCAGCAAGGATGATTTTGCTAAGAATTATGCTAATAATCTTCAAGAGCATGATAAACAAGGATTTATCGAAGAATATCAAAGGCAGAATCCTAATGCAAGTTCTGAGGACGCACAAAGCGCTTACGCATTAGCCAAACGTAACAATGCCAGATCAAACTTTGCAAAAACATACATGCAAAACAATCCAAACACAGATTTAGAACAAGCTGAAAATCTTTATGACATGACACAAGGTTCATCTTCCAAAGCAGATTATATTAATAAGGCTATGAATAGTGCATCTAAAGCTCACACTAACAAGATGGAGAAAACCTTTGACACTGCATTGCCGTATATTAAAAGTGATGATAAAGAAGGCTTTATTAAAGATTACCAAGCTAACATTGATCCTTCTGCTACAACGGAACAAGCTAGTGCTTTATATGATTCGGCCAAAGAGACTGGTACTAAGCAAATGTTTATGAAAAACCAAAAGTTCTCTCCTACAAATGAGATGAGAACTCAAGCTGGAAACGATTATGATTTAGCTAAAACGTACTCTACGGCAGATAATAAAGATGCATTTGTTCAAGCGTATCAAGCTCAACATCCGAATGCTACCAAAGAACAAGCAGAAATGTTATTCGATCAAGCTAATAGCACTTCTACCGGTGGACAAAGAAGTTATCTAGCAGCCGCTAGAGGTTCTATAGACTCAGTAAAACCAGAAACTGTATTTAATAAAGGAATGAATAAATCTGTAAACCGCGGCTACTTAACTAATCAATTAGCAGCCGCTCAAACACTTCAAGATAAAGATAACTTTATTAAGCAACAGATCGATAACAGTGTTCCTGAATCAACAGCTCAACAGATGTGGCAGAGCAGAGAACAAGACCAATTCCAAAGCAATCTAGCACACTTTGATAACCAATTACCTCAAATCGTACCAATGAAGAATATGATAAGTAAGAGTAACACCTTGCAAAAAGGAGTTGCGGCCGCGAGTGCGACAAGTGCATTTGTTGGACAAGCAACTGGAATTACACCAATTGCATCAGCAGCCAAGAATGCTGCAATTAAAGGTAAACTTGCTTCTCAATCATTTGTACAAGGTTATCAAGAAGGTACACAAGACGTATTAGAATCTCCTGAAAATACGTTACCAAATGATAACCTCGGCAATCAGATGGTTACACAAACTAAAGCTATACGTTCAGGTCTTGCAAAAGGTATTAGTAATGTCGGAAATACATTAGAACCTGCCATTGAGACCGCTAAAGATAAGCAGAATTCATTCCAAAATGCGGTAGCTTATACAGGTGGACTAGTTGGAGGCATTAAACTCTATCAGAAAGCGGGGCAACTTGCTTCAAGAGTAAATCCTTACAATAAAGTTATGAATAAAAGCAATGAAAGTGGTGTTTATGAGGCTTCTGAAATCAGACAAATGGCTTCAAGGAAGGACGACGAAACAGGTCAAAGCTATATTCCTCAAGGGAATGTCCAGTTAGTTAGTACACCTAGCCAGTCCTTTGTTCAAGTAACAGATAGTGCTGGTCAGAAAAGGATTGTTTCCCGATATGGTGCGGGAGATAGTGCCTTAAAACAAGGACAGGTTGTTTATCAGGATCTTACTGTAGATGACAGAGGTGGTCTAAAACCTGTTACCAACCCTTATATGATTGATACTGGTGGAGCCAAAGTATCGACAAATAGAAATATGAATATTAACCCTAATAAATTAATAGCGACAAATCGACCAGAACCTATAAACTCTAGAGCGACGCAAAGTGTTGCACCTTACAACGCAAAAGTGGAAACTGGGACATTTACTAGACAGGAAGCTATTAACTCAACAGAAAATATTAGGTTAATAGTTACAAAGAATCAAAGTTATATGGTCGGCAATGAAAAGGATACCGGAAAGGAAGTAAGAATCTCTCCAATAAGTCCGGGTGATGCTAGACTAGACGCAAATGACGTCAGAGAAGTACACTACACTGTTCAAAACAAACGCTTTAATATCGAGAGAGTAATGGACAATAATGGGAAAAATGTAAATTATAATCCTCGAATGGAGACAGATGAATATCTGTATTCTCCAAGAAATCCACGTGTTCAACGTAGACAACAATTTGAAAGAGAAAGATTTAAGAAAATCGGTGGGATAGATTAATGTCTTTCCAATACGATCCATTCTCTCAAAATAATCAGGAAGAAAAAAGCGATTCAACCGCTAAAAGAGCAGTTAGAACAGCAGGAAATGTAGCAAAAAACAAAGTGAAGAGCAAAATTGCAAAGAAAGCAATTAAATTAGCCGCTTCTGCTGCAAAGAAAGGAATAGTTGTACTGGGAAAGGCTTTATTAGCCTTCCTCGGTACGCTAGGATTACCAGCTATCTTAGCAATAGTGGGAATCGTATTTCTCATCATTATCATTACATTTGTTTCATCTGCACTTTTCGGTGGGGGAATTGGTTTAAATGACGAACAACAAGAGTTATATGACCATATAGTGGAAGCTTCTAATAGCACCGTTAATATGAACAATCCCGAGCAAAGACCCTATAGGGTTCCTGTTCAACTTTTATCATCTGTAATACAGTTGGAAGCAGCTCAAGATGACGACCATTTTCAACTTGTAACGGATCTTGCAGAACTTCTCGCTCCCAACTTTATATATAGTGACCAATTCAACGAATATACCGAAACTCAAACCAGATCTTGTAAGGAAGGTGACTGTGAACCCTGGAGTGATATTCATAGAGAAGATAACTATGTATCGAAACTAACAAATATCGACTACTGGGAAGGACACAGAACATTTACTTATAATTCATATGTTACAAATTGGTACGAAACAGTCGAGACAGAATACGTAACAGAGATAGAAACTGTTACAGAAAAATATATTGATTATGAAACACGTAAAAGAGAGAGAACGAAATATGTACCAGAGCAAGTTACTATCTATGAAGATAAAGTTATAACAGATGTGGTTGTTCACAAGATTCCTGTACCATTTCCACCCTGGTATATAGAGTGGGAACAGGAGGTTAAAAAAACAGTAAAAGTTCCTAAAACTGTTACTCGTTACAAGCAAGTTACTGAAGAGTATGAAGAAGTTGTACCCGTAGAAAAAGAACGTGAAGTGGAGATTGAAGTTCAAAAAGAAGTAAAACATTATACCAAAACTAGGTATCAACTCTATCGAAGAGATTCACATGATGTGACAGACTATACCTTCTTAGATACTAAATTAAATTCATTAGGATTTGGTATTAATGATAAAAGGTTACTGGAAGCAAATTATAATTTTCAAGGAAGGACAATGGAGTATATTGCATGGTTAGAGAATAGCTATGGTGGAAATTCTGGTGGTGGTTATTTTCCTCCATACAATCCATATCCCGGACTTGTTACACCAGGAGAAGGAATACCTAGTCAATTTATGCAACATTATCTAGCTGCAGAAGCGGCGTTTGGTACACCTTGGTTTATACTTGCATCTGTTCACGCACAAGAAACACAATTTTCTACCCATCCAACCATGATCTCCTCTGCAGGAGCAGAAGGTCATATGCAAGTGCGACCATAAGGTCATATAAGAAATCTCCCTAGCAAGGAGCAGGCTAGACCACAAGAGCCTGTCGTCACCCAACTTATCCGTGAGGGAAACCAAATATCGGGGAGTGTAGCATGTTGGGAAAGCCATAAGTTACCGAATTACCACGGTACGACTGAATGGCAAGACGAAAAGTTGAAAACAAGGATGAAAGCTAAACTGCTTGAACGATAGTCCGAGGGGGTTAATGGTCCACCTATAACGGAAGGTAATTATAAACGTTATACAGCCAGAGGGAACGGGTTAACTGGGTACTCGCTCTCCAATACACAACTGATTAATTGCGTGTCAGTTGTGAAGTGGTCTGAGGCTGACCAACTCCGATAAGGAGAAAAGGGCGAACGTCGCATCCGATATTACAACGCGCTTGTTCTTATATGTACTAAATGGTGATTACCTAAGTTGGAATGCTGAAGAAGCTATGACATTTAGTGTCTGAATATCCAATATGGTAACGGAGTTCCCGTAGTAGTCCGAGATAGGGAAAGCCTATCACATGGCGAAGGGGAACAGCTTATCTCGTCTTACACAAAATTGGAAAGGAGTGTGAGGCTCTATGAGAAGTCCAAACATAGTGTTAGACAATCTGGCGAAACAGGCAACTCGTGCAGACTATAAAATTCGTAGGTTATATAGAAACTTATACAACATGGAGTTTTATCTGATGGCTTACTCAAAGATATACTCCAAGGAAGGCAACATGACGCAAGGTGTTGACGGAACAACCATTGACGGAATGAGTCTTGAACGCATTGAAAGGCTTATAGAAAGTCTGAAGGATTACAGTTACCAGCCTAAACCATCCAAAAGAGTTTATATTCCTAAAAAAAATGGAAGCAAACGACCATTGGGAATCCCATCATTTGAGGATAAGCTACTACAAGAAGTTGTACGAATGATTCTTGAAAGTATCTATGAAGGTTCTTTCTCTGATACTTCACACGGATTCCGTCCGAATCGAAGCTGTCATACAGCCCTTATACAAGTAAAAGAACGATTTACAGGGGTAAAATGGTTCATTGAGGGAGATATTAAAGGATTCTTTGATAATATCGACCACCACACTCTTATAACCATCTTAAAAAGAAAAATTGAGGATGAAGCTTTTATCAATTTGATTTGGAAATTTTTAAGAGCAGGATATCTTGAGGAGTGGAAATACCATAAAACATACAGTGGAACACCCCAAGGCGGAATTATCAGTCCCATTTTATCGAATATCTACCTTAACGAGCTAGACCACTTTGTCGAAGAATACAAAGCAACATTCGATAAAGGAAAAGCCCGAAAAAGGTCAAGAGAATACCGAACTCGTGAAGCTAGACTTTCAAGGGCAAGAAAAAGATATAAAGAAAAATGGGATGAAATGAATGAGGAAGAAAAGGAAAAAGCGCGACTTCATGTTAAAGAACTTAAAAATCACATGATGGAAATACCCTATAAGGACCCAATGGATGAAGGATATAAAAGGCTGCAATATACTAGGTATGCGGATGACTTTCTAATAGGTATAATCGGCAATAAAGAAGATTGCAGAAAAATTAAGGATGACTTAACTGAGTATCTTAAGAAAGAACTTAAAATAGAACTTTCACAAGAAAAAACACTCATTACGCATTCCAAAGATCGAGCACGATTCCTTGGATATGACGTGAAAATCAGTCACGATAATAAAACTGCTAAACATACAGCGAGTGGTCATAAACAACGAACACGAACCATGAGCTGTGAACTTTTACTGCCCCATGAAGTTTGGAGAAACAAACTGATTGAATATAAAGCGTTGAATATCGACTCAACCACAGGAAAATGGAAGTCAATGCACCGTGCTCACCTACTTCAAAATGACGATTTAGAAATTTTATCAACATATAACGCTGAAATAAGAGGTCTGTATAACTATTATCGCTTGGCAAATAACGTCTATAAGTTAGATGGATTCAAACATATTATGGAATATAGCATGTACAAAACATTTGCCAATAAATATAAATCAAGCGTTAAGAAGATAATTAATAAATTCAACGTAAATGGTCATTTTGGAGTAAGATATGATACTGCGGATGGGAAAAAAGTTTCTTACTTCTACAGAGATGGCTTCAAGAAACAATTGTCTATCTCAAGAAAACAGGAAATAGACGCCATCCCTTCAGGACGAAATATAATCTACAATAGAACGAGTCTGGTCGAACGACTTTTAGCAGGAAAATGTGAATGGTGTGGTGAAACCAACGTGCCACTTGAAATTCACCACGTCCGAAAGCTAAAAGACCTAAAAGGCAAGAGAAGATGGGAAAAGCGAATGATTGAAAGAAATCGCAAAACCATGGCACTTTGTAAAGAATGCCACCTTAACTTGCACAATGGAAAGCTAGATTGATAAGTGGAGAGCCGTATACATCGAAAGATGTACGTACGGTTCGGGGAGGAGCTCTTGGAAACCTTTCATGGAAACATGAAAAGGCGCTGGGTGCTTACTCTACTTTATGCCTTGCACATGGGTAGGATGGTCATATCCAGGTTGTTCTGGAACATTAGGTAAGGCATCTATACCAAACAGCGTAAAACATAGCCCTGTTCAAATTGGCCGTTATGGGGGCTATGGGACGGATGGTGACGGAGATGGAATTGCAGATCCTTGGAATGTTGCTGACGCTATTTTTTCTGCTTCTAAAATGTTAGCTGCAAATGGGGTACAATCAGATCCACGTCGTGCAGTTTTAACTTATAACCAAGCTGGATGGTATGCAGATGAAGTATTAGCTAGAGCAGAAAGATTTAGAACCCAAGCTGTATATTCCCCAGGCGATGGTGCAATGGCTAATGTAGTTGAAGCTGCTACGTCATGGCTTGGTAAGAGTAATAGATATGTATTTGGTGGGGGCCGGAACTCTAATGATATAGCAAGAGGTCATTTTGACTGTAGTAGTTTTGTTCATTGGGCATTTAAACAAGCTGGAATTGACTTAGGTCCATTACACAGTACAAGTACAGAGACACTAAATAAAATTGGAAAGCGAATTAATTTTGCGGATATCCAACCGGGCGACATTATATTCTTTGATTCCTATAAGAAAGATGGACACGTAGGAATATGGTTGGGTAACGGGCAATGGATAGGTACACAGACTTCCACTGGTATAGCTATTGTAGATCAAAATGATAGTTATTGGAGCAGTATCTTTAAAGGTCACGTTAGACGTATTAATTAAGGTAAAGGGCAGGGTAATCCTTGGCCCTTTATCTTTAACTGTAAGGAGGGAGAATATGGTTAAGTTCATTAAAATATGTGTTTACTCCATAATATTTATTGTAATTTTCGTTGGTGGTATAACATTAATTTCCTACTTAAATCGTTATGAAGCAATGGATATTAATGAAAAAGTAAAGTTAATTGAATCAGGTGAAGCAATAAGAGGCGGAGAAACAAGTCAGTCGGCTGTTATCAATGAGGAAACTGCTTTAGATAATAAAACAAAGAAAAGAAACAACATTAGACTATCAGACAGCAATCCTTTAGATCCCGTGCAATTCCTATTCGCTTCATTAGCTTTAGAAGATATCGACCAATTTATTTTTAGCTTTAACGTAGAAACCATTCTCTTTGAATATCAATCCCTCGATGACACTGCAAAAGAGCAGATACTTAGTTCTATGAAACAAATATCTCGAGAAAACACCATTGACAGCATTCAATATAATGAATTAAAAAACAATCAGATCGAGCTAAAGATATTATATGAAGATGGTAAGGAAGCGGAGATTACACTTCAGTTGGACCGGACCACCTCCATAAATTATGAATTGGAGCCTGTTTTCTACAATATATTAACCCCCATATCAGAAATTATCGAACAAATTGAAAACACCATTCAATAAAGAATGGTGTTTTAGTTTTACTTTGTTGTTATCCCTTCCTGAAAATCTTTCAGAGATATTACGTTAGATTTTAGTTTCATTTGTTCTTGATTAGCGCCTTTGTTTTCTTGATTCATCATAAAATGGCTACATGCTCTATGAACGTATTCTTTGTAAAGTTCAGATTGGTTAAAACTTCTGAGAAGTAGTTGCACATCATAAATCTTTTTTGGGAATACAATTGTTTCGATTTCATCTGGATTCCATTGCTTTAACTCTTCGCCCTCTTTAATATAATACCGTTGAGGACTGTCTAGCTTAACTCCATAAGGATCATGCTGAACAGGTATAAATTTCTTAAAATGAAGTGGAACACCTATAAATCGGTTTTTAGTTCCGTATATATTCATCCCAAATGGTCGTGGAAATAGTAATACTGCTTCCCGTTCATGAGTAATACCAATTAAAAAATGAGATTCTTTTGTAGAAGGAATACGGTGTAAATAACGTATCGCATCTTTTTTTCTTATTTGATTAGTTTCTCCATCTTTCTCTGTAGTACGAATTAAGTAATCCATGATATCACTATTCTTTTTTAATCGTTGTTCTTCTTGGTATTGCTCAGGATTTTCAGCAGCTTTTTTCTTTTCTTTGTTAATCTCTATTGATTTAGCAACCACATACCAAATAAGAATAGGGGAGAGCGGGATAAATATTAGGGTACCGATTAATATAGACCCGAATTTAGAGCGTAACATGGTACTTCCGTATACATACGCTAGTAGACCAATCCCAACAATTAAAGAGAAAAATATACAAAAGAAGAGATAGATAATAAAGACGTTATAAGCGGTAACTGCCGCTCCACCAAAACCATCTGCAACAATACCCATATCTTCGGCTACATGATTAAGTCCTGTAAAGTTAATGATAGGTTGTATATACTTTGGCCAGATAGAGATTACAATAATAGCAACAATAACACCAATTAAACCTGCTAAACCAACATGCTTCCCACCACGATAATGTAAATATATATTAGCTGCGTGTAATAAAGAAGTCATTACGATCACCACCTAGTTATATTAGCTTTTCAGCAAAGTTACTTAATATTTAGTATCTTATGATACAATTATATCACGAATAAAGGGATATACCTAAAACTCCTAAAAAGAGCTGTATGGACCTCATGAAAGATTATATTGGAGCTGATTAATATGATAGAAGAAAAATATAAACTAAACCAATTTGCACAAGAAATCGAACAAGAAATGAGGCGGGAATCCTTCTCAAACCATTATTATTATGAAAATGAGTACTTAATAAAACATAACTTAACATGCCCGCTTTGTAAGGGAAAAATTAAGAAAAACTTTAAGAACGTTCTTACCGGCGCTCACGTTATAGGTATGATTCAATTGCAAGAACAAAGGACAAGTATATCTTATTCACTATGTAAGAAATGCAGTAAAAATCTTCAGGATGCATCAACTCAAGAAAAGGAAACCTATGAAAGTATTATTCGTTCACATGTTGTAGCTGCTATAGGAATTAAAAATTAAGTGTAGAAGGGGTAAAATAAACGATTATATAGAGTATTATTTATATCTTTGCTCGGATTGTGGAGATTACTTTGCTATCCATATCCAAAGAGAAATTGATTACAGGGAGAACTCGGAACTCAATAAAATTTATTGCCCTTATTGTGCTAATGATGAACAGGTTCAAAATACGGAATTAGTAAGGGTGAATATGCAAAGCATTTTATTAACGATTAGTAGAGTTCTAGTTTGATAAGCATTATATTTAAAGCAAATGCGTCAACACTCGATAAATTTTCGGGTGTTTTTTGTTTAATTTTTTGATTGCAGAATAATTCCCAAATACTACAACCCTTTTTTAAGCTGTTTTTCTTAAATACTGGAAAATTTTCCATTTATAACGTTAAATACACCTCTTATAAGTAGTTTATATTCCAAAGTTGGGAAAACTCATTATGTGATAGTATTCACACTATATGTTATCTATAATAAGGTGGGGAGGGGGTCCTATGAGAAATGATATAGGATACAGAATAAAATTCCATAGAGAAAGAAGGAACATGACACAGGGTGAGTTAGCAGAAGGAATAATATCAGTTTCCTACTTATCTAAAATAGAGAATGGAAGAGCTGACGCTCCAGAAGAAGTTATTGATTTTTTATGTAAAAAATTAGATATTAAATTAAATTCAAATGATGGGAAAAAAATCGAGAGTATTTGTAAAGACTGGTTTGAAGCCTTATTTAATCAAAATCTAGAAAAAGCTCATGCACTTTATAAAGAGATTGAAAAAAACAAGGAATCTATAACAAGTAATAGCTTATTAAACCTTGTAGAAATCCATATTTTGAGATATTTCTTAATACATAATAAACAACGTGAAGCTAATCTTCATTATAAAAAATTGAGACGACTATCAAAACAATTTAATGAAAAAGAGTCGTACTACTGGTTGAAGTTCAATGGTTATTACTGGTTTAGCCTTTCATCCTATAATAAAGCACTTATTTACTTCCAGAAAGCTGAAAGATACCTACACTTTACATTTTACGAAATAGATGAGGAAGAATATAGTTTATACTATATGATTGCCTTAACTGCAAGCTATGATAAAAAGGCTCGTATTGTATATGAATACGCAAGTAAAGCATTACAATATTATGAGCGCAAAGTTAAATTGAAACAAGCAGCAGAATGTCATTTATTACTTGGGATTACATTTGTTCGAAACAAAGACTTTGAAGATGCAATCGAGAGCTTTACTCTTGCACAAAAAATAGCTGATACGATAGACAATAAAGATCTTCTTGCAACATCATTGCAGAATATAGGAAACCTTTATTCCATACTAAATAAGTCGAAAGAGGCAATAGCTTATTACAAACAGAGCTATGAACTTAGAAATACAACTCAGAGTAAAATCGTACCAATAAACAGTTTAATGATAGAGTATTATAAAACACAAGATATCAAAAAAGCCAGTTATTGGCTAGAAACTGGTCAAAGAGTGCTAAGTGAAGATAATACACCATCGATTTATAGATATGAATTAGAAGTATATAATCAATTAATTAATGGCATTGTCGAGAAACAATTAGAAAAATTAGTGTTAAACGAGGTCATACCTTTCCTCGATAACAGAGGACAACAACATGAAAAAGTGCCTTTTTTAGAATTGCTGGCTAATTATTATTTTGATAATAGGAAATACAAGTTAGCAGCAATTTATTATAATCAGGCACTCAAAATAAAAAGCAATCTGTGAAAGGGGATAATCAAATGAAGAAATTACTGGGTCTATTTCTTGCTCTATCACTAATTTTTACAGCAGGATATACGTAAGCGTCAAACAATGAACACCTTCTATTAAATATCCGTTCTTGAGATAATCTCTTTAGAAAAAAATCTGGAGGTTATGCCAATGAACGATGCTAACAAAAGA